>DAOWIY010000027.1 GCA_030640665.1 Clostridia bacterium | reverse complement strand
CAGCCTTCTAAGCTGTCGGTTGGGGGTTCGAATCCCTCCCAGGATGCCAATATTTAACCCTCCTTTTTCTTTAGTTTAAGCTCCAGTATTCCATTTTTGAAGGAAAAATCTACGGGATCTTCCTTTACTGAGAAAGGAAGCAAAATCTCTTTGGCATATTTTCTTTCTCCCTTTTCTGCAGAAAGATTGAGGATGTCTTTATCTATTTTGATCTTTACATCTTCTTTGGACACCCCGGGAAGCTCTGTTATTACCCGAATAAAGTTCTCCTCTTTAAGAACATCTACAATGGGTTCTCTAACTTCTTCTATTACCGGTCCCTCTTTTTTCCGTTTAATATTACCAAAGGTCTCCACAACTGGTTTTCTTCCAGCTAAGGTTTTAATGCTAAAGCCATAGACACCTTTTACTTTCCCGCCTAATCCCTTTATTTCTCCTTCTTCCTTAATTTCTTTGGCTTGCTCAGATAACTTAGATGCGAGGTCTATCAAGTTGCCAACTCCCTCAAATATCCCTCCTAATCCTCCTAGGCTTATTTTCCCTAAGCCAAAATCAACTTCAATTCCTTTTTTTTCTTCTTTTTTTTCTTTATCAGACATTGTAGCCTCCTTTATTTCGTATCTCTTTAAGGCTGGCTGAGCAGCTCTCTGAGATTTTCCAAATTTTTCCTAAGTTCTAAGATCTCCTTTCGATAAAAGTTTTCTACCTCCTTCATCTTCTTTTTTAATTTATCCTCGATCTCCCTTTCCAGAAGTTCCTTATTCTCCTGTATCCTTGGTAGAAAACTCTCCAAAAGTTTTTCTCCCTCGATTTCACTTACTCTTTTTTGATTTACCAATTCTCTAATTATCCCCCTTGTTTTTTCTACCGAGAGGGGAGCATCATTCAAGCTAGTAAAAAGACTTGTTTGGGACAGCTCTAAGACAGAACTTTTTCTTTTCTTTATTAACTCCTGTAAAAGGCCAGAGAAAAGCTCTTTTTTACCCTTCTCCTGTCCCAGGAGAATCTGAACCAAGGCCACAGAAGTAAGATCCTCGCCTGTCTGGTGATCCATTACCTGAATTTTTTCTCCCTGCTTTATTAGATTGGCAAGCTGGGAAAGTGTAATTGGCTGACTGGTTTTAGTATCGTACATCCTTCTATTGCTATACTTTTTAATTAATCTTCGTTCCCTAAGCCCCCTTCCGTAAGGCAGGGAACGCAGGCGACTTGACCTTTTGTGGATATTTGCTCTCATTGTTTTGTGTTTACCTATTCACCATTCACCATTTACTATTCACTATTTTAACCGGAGAAGCAAGGTACTCGGCCAGTTGATTAAAATTTTGTCCATTTTTTTTCCAAATAAGTTCGTCAAAATAGGCTTTTACTTTGCTTTTCTCTTTCACTTCATAGACTGTAATGTCCTTGGAAATTAAAGGAAGTACATTATGATAAACCCCTATAAAAAGAACCCCTGCTTCTCCCTCTCGCAAAGTCTCATTTATTCTCTCAGCAATGAATTTATCTCTTTTTTTCATCAAAGGATTTTTACGCAGTTTATATCCTATATATGTCAGTGTTCTTTCTAAGACAGACTTGGTTTGAGAAAGTTTAATGAGGTTATTATATTCTTCCCTAAGGAGAGAAATATCTTCTGTTTTCATTATCTTTGCACCCTTTTCCATTAACTTAAGAATAATTTTGTAGTTTTTGCTTCCTCTCCTTGCCCCTTCCTCAATGATTTTCTTTCCTAACTGGCCATTTATCATCAGCCCATCCTGATAAATTTTTAAATCGGAGGCATTTAAGTGGTCAAACAAATTGGCAATAGAATCCCAGAACTCCGAAACTGCCTTTTTATGGCGGTTCCAGCGTTCTTTTCCGCATATCTGGCTGCTCCTTTTATTAATAGTAGGAGCCACACTTCCCAAATCTGCCTCCATGTGGATAATAGGTACATAAAGTAACTTTTTCATTGGTTTGTTCATTGTTGCCGTCATTGCGAGGAGTCCTGAAAGCCTTCAGGACGACGTGGCAATCTGAGATTGCTTCACTCACCTTGCTCCATTAGACTATAAAGTATAAAATATTGT
>DAOWIY010000045.1 GCA_030640665.1 Clostridia bacterium | reverse complement strand
TTACTGGAGGTAGTGGAGGAGGAAGGTGGGATTTTGCTCAGGGAGGAACCTCTTCACTAGAGAAAATAGATGAAGCATTAAAAGAAGTACCCCTCATTGTTGAAAGACTGTTAGATATATGATAGAAATTAATCCTCATAAAATTACCCGAGCCGAGGTTGTTGTGGGAATTCCTTCTTATAATGAAGCAGATAGTATTTCTAATGTCGTAAAGCAGATTGATAAGGGAATCCAGAAATACTTTAAAGGGAAGAGTGCTGTAATAATCAACAGCGATAATAACTCTCCTGATAATACAGGGAGAGTTTTTTTGTCAACAAGTACAAAAACTCCAAAGATTTATATTTCTACCCCTCCCGGTATTCGAGGGAAAGGGAACAATTTACGAAATCTTTTTTTGAAAATCAAAGGTTTAAGAAGTATTTGTGGGATGAGTGTTGATGCTGATTTAAAAAGCATAACTCCCGAATGGATAAAATGTTTTTTGGAACCTTTAGCCAGAAGATATGATTGTGTAGTTCCAATCTATCACCGTGACAAAAACGATGCCACTATAACCACTAATCTCTGCTATCCTTTAGTTTATGGGCTTTTGGGATGCAACATTCGCCAGCCAATTGGAGGAGATTTTGGTTTTTCCAAAAAGCTTGTTGACTATTGGCTGGGTCAAAATTGGTCAGAAGCGGTAAGAAATTTCGGCATTGACATTTTTATGACCTTGAATGCCATTAAATCTGGAGGGAAATTGTGCCAGGTGGATTTGGGTTCAAAGATTCACAAACCAAGTGCCCCTAAGTTGAGTCCTATGTTTTCACAGACTGCGGACACTATTTTTAGATTTTTATCAGAAAATGAGAATTTATGGCGAAGGGAAATAGATTTAAAGAAGCCCCCCATCGTTTGCCATGCTGAAAATAAAGCAAAATACGAGAAAGTTGATATTGATTGTAAAGAAGTTGAAGAAAGAGCACTTTCTGAATTTCGGGCTAATTATAAATTTATAAAAAATCACATTTCTCCAGAGCTTTGTTCTTTGCTTGAGAAAATGTTTCTCAAAGAAAAATCTCTAAAAATAGATGCGGGGCTTTGGCCGAAGGTAGTTTATGAAATGTTTCGTATTTACCACATGAATTCTAACAAAGAAGCGATAATTAAATTGCTCAGAGCTCTTTATTTTACAAGGGTAGCTTCGATGGTTAAAGAAAATTCTTTAAAAACCCAGGAAGAGGCAGAAAAAGCAATTCAAACCCAAGCTCATCTTTTCTTTAAAATGAGGGGGTATTTATTAATGGAGCTGGCGGAGGGACTCGAACCCCCAACCTGATGATTACAAATCATCTGCTCTGCCAATTGAGCTACGCCAGCCTGTTTTTTTCTCCATACTGTCCGATTTCTTTTATCCTCCAGTTCTATTCCTAACTTATCCAGCTTTTTTCTTATCTCATCAGCAAGTTTCCAATCTTTCTTTTCTCGCAGATTATTTCTTACAGCTATTAAAATCTCTATTAACTCTTCTTCTTTTCCCTCTAATTTTTTCTTTTCTTCTTTTTGGAAAAGTCCCAGGATATTTCCCAGAGCCTTGATTTTCTGACGCGTCTTTAAAAGAACCTCAAAGGAGGAGGTGTCAAGATACTCTTCGATATGCTCTTCGTCGAGCAACAAATTTGCTTTTTTAACTGCTTCAAAAACGAAGGAAAGTGCCACGGGAGTATTGAAATCGTCATCTAAAGCTTCGATGAATTTATTTTCTATTCCTTCTAGATACTGAGAAAGCTCACTTATTTTTGTCTTTATTTGGGTTTTTGTTTCTGTTTCTGAAAAGCGGATGCTTTCAAGTTTCTCTCTTAGAAGATTTTCCTGTTGGCGGTGTTCTTTTTCTTGTCTCTTTTTCTCTTCTTCTAGCTCCTTTATTCTTCGCAGGGTGGTATAAATTCTTTCTAGGGAAGAAGTAGCTTCTTCTAAACTGTTCTCATCATAGTTCAAGGGATTTCTGTAATGAGCGGAAAGAAGAAAGTATCTTATCACTTCTCCCTCATATTTTTCTAGAGCTTTCCCTAGAGTAAAAACATTACCGGTCGACTTAGCCATCTTCGCATTTCTCATGGTGACCAGACCATTATGTAGCCAATACTTGGCAAATTTCTTTTTTGTAGCTCCCTCTGATTGAGCAATCTCATTCTCATGGTGGGGAAAAATTAGATCCTTTCCTCCTCCATGAATGTCCAGGCTTTCTCCTAAGTATTTCATAGCCATAGCTGAGCATTCAATATGCCAGCCTGGCCTTCCTTTTCCCCAGGGACTATTCCAAAAAGGCTCGTTCTCTTTTGCTTTCTTCCAGAGAGCAAAGTCTAAAGGATCCTCTTTTTTCTCGTCCACCTCTATTCTTGCTCCAGCCAATATTTCCTCCATCTTCTGGCCAGAAAGCTTCCCATAAGAAGAGAATTTTTTTATGCGAAAAAAGACATTTCCATCCCTGCAATAGGCAAGCTCACGTTTCTCTAGCTGCCTGATCAAATCTATTATCTCCTCTATGTGTTCAGTAGCTCGCGGATAGCAATCTGCTTTTTTTACTCCCAGAGCTTGCATCTGCTCAAAATATTCCCCTATAAATTTTTCTGCCAGATCAAAAATGGAAACTCCTAGAAACTTAGCCCGGTCAATCATTTTGTCATCTACGTCGGTAAAATTAGTTACGTAGTTTACTTTATATCCTTTGTATTCCAGGTAACGTCTGATTACATCAAATACTACTGCTGCTCGGGCATGTCCTAAGTGTAATTCATCATAAAGGGTTACTCCACATACATACATCTTAACTTCTTTATTTCTAAGAGGTATAAACTCTTCTTTTTTTCTGGTTAGCGTGTTGTAAACCTTAAGAGACAATTTATTTCACCATTTGAATACTGGCTGTTGCCCAGCAGCAAATTCCCTTTTTTTTACCCAAAAAACCCAGCCCTTCTGAGGTGGTAGCTTTAATCCCTATCTGATTATGCTGGATTCCTAAAACTTGGGCAATATTTTTTTTCATTCCAGAAATATAAGATGAAAGGTTGGGTTCTTCAGCAACCAAAGTGGCATCTAGATTATTTACTCGGTAACCTTCTTCTTTTAATAACTTAAAAATCTTTTTTAATAAAACTAAGCTGGAGATCCCTTCATATTTGGGGTCGTTGTCCGGGAATAAAGAGCCTATATCTTTTCCTCCTGCCGCTCCTAAGAGAGCATCTCCTATGCTATGAAGAAGAACATCAGCATCTGAATGTCCAGCTAGACCCATGGGGCAAGGTATATGAACTCCTCCCAGGATAAGCTTTCTTCCCTTCACCAAAGGATGCACATCGTATCCTATTCCTACACGCATTTTCATTAGTCGTTAGTCTTTAATAGTGTTTCAGCCAACTTTAAATCAAAAGAAGTGGTAATTTTAATATTTCTCTCGTCCCCTGGTATTATCTTTACTTTGTTTCCCAATCTTTCTACAAGGGCGGCATCATCACTTGCCCATTTTCCCGATTGGCTAGCCATTTTATAAGCCTGCCATATCAAATCTTTCTTGAACCCTTGAGGAGTCTGGATAGAATAAAGATTTCTTCTATCCAACGTCTTGATCACCAGACCTTTTTTATCGGTCTTTTTAACTGTTTCCTTGATAGGGATTCCTAAAGTTACTGCTCCATTTTCTTTTGTTTCGTAAATTAGTTTTTCTATTAGGTGAGGAAGAATTAAAGGGCGAACTCCGTCGTGAACAAGTACGATATCTGTATCCTCATCTATTACCTGTAGACCTTGGAAAACAGAACTGCCTCGATGTTCGCCTCCCTCTATAGTAGTTTTTATCTTTCTATAGTTAAAAGAGGACAAAACTACTTTCTTTGCATGTTCCTTCATCCCCGAGGGAAGGACAAGAATAATCTTATCCACCAGCTTACATTCTTCGAATCTTTCTATTGTCCAGGACAGAACCGGTTTTCCCCAAAGAAGACAGAATTGTTTTGGTTGAATCTCACCAAATCTTTTTCCTTTTCCTGCTCCTACAATAATGGTTTCAACCCTCACTTGGTTATTCCCTCATTTTTTTCTCTTTTTCGCCTTACTTATTTCTTCCCTTAGCTCGGTAAATATCATTTTACCCGTGGTAGTCTGAAGAACAGAGGTAACTATAACCTCTGCCTGCTTGCCAATGTACTGTTTCCCTTTTTCTATCACCACCATTGTTCCATCTTCAAGATAAGCCACTCCTTGATTAGGGTTTTCTCCCTCTTTGAGAACATTAATCCTTAGACTCTCTCCTGGCAAAAGAACAGGTTTAAGGGCAGTAGCTATCTCATTTATATTTAAGACTTCCACTTCTTGAATTTTAGCTACTTTTTTTAAATTGAAGTCATTGGTGATTATCTGTGCTTTCATTACTTTAGCTAATTGAAGCAATTTACTATCTACCTCTGGTATATCTGGGAAATCTGTATCTACAATTTGCACAGGAATTCTCTCTTGGCTTTGAAGTTCATTAACCATATCTAAGCCTCTTCTGCCTCGTGTTCGTTTGGAAGAGGTTGAAGAATCGGCAATTTGTTGAACTTCTTCAAGAATAAAATGGGGAATGACTAAGGTTCCTTCGATAAACCCAGTTTTGCAAAGATCAACTATCCTTCCGTCGATTATGACAGAGGTGTCTACAATTTTATTTTTTCCTTCCCCTGAGATTTTCTTTCCGCCACGGCGCAGTAGAAAATCAGCTATTTCTTCCTTCCTCTTAAGAAATACGGTTAGCCCAACAGTAGCAAATATCCCATTGATCAGAAGAAAAATGAGAGGAGCAAAGGATTCTAAGAAAGCAATCCCCCGAATAGGCCAGGCTATTAGATTGGCAATAATAAGCCCTATCCCCAGACCCAGTATCCCCGCTATTAACCCTTTTATGGAGATTTGTGTAAGTCCTTGCTCAGCAACGACTACTATGGTAGCTATCCATCCCCCTGCTAAAGCAGGTATCCATGGGTTATGAAATGCTAAAGTATCTGCTACGGAGTAGCAGATAACACCTACTAATATAATAAACAAGATACGCAGTCTAATTTCTTCAGTTCTCATATTAAATTTCATCTCCTTTTTGTTACTATCAAGGCTTTCCTAGGAAAGCCTTATCTTTCAGTTGTTCTAATTCACGCTTAATGGAATTAGCTCTTCTTTCTCCCACTTCCTTAATTTTGGTTAACTCTAGCACGGTAGAATTCATAATATTTGGTAAATTCCCCAGGGCACTGACCACATTTTTCACTACTCCTTGAGGCAAGTGAGGAATTTTAGATAAAATGCGATATCCTCGAGGAGAAACAGAAAGGTCTAGATTCTCAGCATCCGTCCCATAACCCAGAATATGCATAATGTCGGGTGTTTCCAAGAGTTTCTCTGTACTTATTTCTTCTAACTCCAAAAATGCTGTTTTATAATTTCCCTTGACATAGTCTTGTATTATTTGTTCACTTTCATTTGAGGTATTGCCCACTATTTCTTTTACCTGCATCTCTATTAAACGTGCTTCTTCTCCTAATTCTACTATGTCTCTTTCTACTTCTTCCTTTATTCTTTTTATCATCTCACCCCTTTGAATAGCTTTTATCACGTCAATCAGCCTTACCTCATCCTGGAATTCTAGAAGCTCCAGTCCTATTAGAATTTCGTTGAAGGCTGCTCGGTATCTTTCAAGAGTTTGCAGCGCCTGATTAGCTTCACTCATAAGTTCAAGTATACTCTTTAAAACATATTTTGTCTTTCCTTGATATAGGGTGATTACTCGGCGAGATTGAGAAATGGCAATGACGGGACAGTTAGTTTGCTTAGCCATTCTTTCCGCCGCTCGATGGCGGGTTCCTCTCTCAGTAGTGGAAATAAGATAATCGGGAACCAACTGAGTATTAGCATACAAAATTCTTTTTGTATCTTTAGAAAGAACAATGGCTCCATCCATTTTAGCCAGTTCAGCCAGAGAGGCAGGAGTCAAATAGCAGTTTACTTTAAAACCTCCCTCAGCGACACTGAGTACTTTCTCTGTATTTCCTCCTGCTACAATGAGGCCACCTCTATCTGCCTGAAGAATTATTTTCAATCCCTGCCCCAGGGGGGTTCCAGGGGCTATCAGTTTAAGAAATTTCCATAATTTTTCCTCCTTTCTTCGGCCTCGTTTATTATTGGACATCTATTCCTCCTTTATCCCTTTTTCCAATGCTTCTTCAACTCTTCCTACTCGGATGAATTCTACTCCAGGTAAATTCTTCATCTTCCTTGATTCACAGTAAGGCACAAGGCAGCGAGTAAACCCAAGTTTTACTGCTTCTTTTATTCGTTTCTCCATAAATCTTACTCCACGGATTTCTCCCGTAAGTCCTATTTCGCCGATAGCTATTGTTTTTTTCAAAAAAGGTTTGTTCTTGAGGCTAGAAACAATGGCCAAGGCTATAGCTAAATCACAGGCAGGTTCGTTCACTTTCATCCCCCCGGCTATATTTAGATAAACATCCTGATTAAAAAAGCGCAGGTTCCCTCGTTTTTCCAGTACAGCTAAGAGTAAGCAAAGCCTGTTGTAATCTATTCCCTGAGTTATTCTTCTCGGAATGGCCAGATTTGAAGAAGTTACCAGGGCCTGAATTTCTACTAAAAAACTACGACTTCCTTCAATAGTGGGTACTATGGCTGTACCTGGGGTGCCCCTATCTAAAGATAGGTCTTCCAGGAAAAGCTTGGATGAATCAGTGATTTCTTTTAGTCCATCTTCTTCCATGTTAAATATTCCGATCTCCGAGGTAGGCCCGAATCTATTTTTTACAACTCGCAAGATTCTATATTGATAGTCTCTTCCTGACTCAAAATAAAGGACTGTATCTACCACGTGTTCTAATATTCTTGGTCCAGCAATGGCTCCTTCTTTAGTAACATGACCTATTAAGAAAATAGTTACTTTCTTATGTTTGGCCAGTTTCATTAGATAGGCTGTGGATTCCCTTATTTGAGCCACAGAACCGGGAGCAGAACTATAGTCTTCTCTATAGATAGTTTGGATAGAGTCTATTATTACTACTCTAGGTCCCAAATCATCGATTTGCCGAACAATCTCCTCCAAATTAGTCTCGCATGAAACATAAAGATAAGCTGAATTCACTCCTAATCTTGAAGCTCTTAATTTACTTTGTTCTACCGATTCTTCTCCTGAGACATAAAGAACAACTGATTCTGGGCCACTTAGTCGGCTGCCTACTTCAAGCACAAGAGTAGATTTTCCTATCCCTGGTTCTCCTCCAATTAATACCAGAGAGCCAGGAACTACTCCTCCTCCAAGGATACGGTCAAACTCCTTTACTCCGCTAGAATATCGTTTTTGACTAGATTCTTCAATCTCTTTGATGGATTTGGGCTTGGTTTGAGGAAGAGATAAGCCAGGATAAAAAGCCTTTTTTTCCAGTTTCTCTTCATGGAAACTATCCCACTCACCACACTCAGGACAGCGACCAAACCATTTAAAGAAAGTATGTCCACACCCCTGGCAGATAAATCTGGCCTTTTCCTTTTTTATCACTATATTCCTCTTAATAAGTCTATACTTTGCAGGGCTCTTCCTGTCCCAATGGCCACGCAAGATACGGGATCATCAGCTAGGTGAGTTGTAATTCCGGTTACCTTCTCGATTAGAGAGGGAAAGTTTTTTAAAAGACTTCCTCCTCCTGTAAGAAAAATTCCTTTTTCAATTATATCCGCTGCTAGTTCTGGCGGCGTTCTCTCTAAAACTGCCTTTATTCCTTCAATGATTACCGACAAGGGCTCAGATAAAACTTCTGAAATTTCCTCCGCAGTAGTTTCAATTGTTTTAGGCAGTCCCACGACTAGATCTCTACCGGGTACTTCCATTTTTTCATTCTTTGGAGGAGAGAAAGCGTAACCTATTCCGTGCTTTATTCGTTCGGCAGTAATCTCTCCTACGGCTAAATTATATTGCTTTCTTAGGTACCTGGTGATGGCTTCGTTTTGTTTATTACCTCCTGTTCGAAGAGTCTCAGTGGTGACAATGTCTCCCAGCGAAAGAACAGCCACGTCGGTAGTTCCACCTCCCACATCTACAACCATATTCCCTCCTGGTTTAGTAATGTCGAGATTTGCTCCTATGGCTGCTGCTTTAGGTTCCTCAATAAGAAAGACTTTTTTACATCCAGCTTGAATGGCAGCGTTCCTTGCCGCTCTTCTCTGTATTGATGTTCCCCCTGAGGGTATACAGATCATAAGATAGGGAGAAAAGAAGATCCATTTACCATGAATCTTTCTAATGTAAAATTTAAGCATACTTTCTACGATATCATAATCAGCGATGACTCCATCTTCCATTGGTTTTGTAGCTATGATACTGTCAGGCGTTCTACCCAGCATTTCTCTGGCTTCACTTCCAATAGCAAAAATCTTGCCCGACTCTTTATCCATGGCTACTACGGAAGGTTCATTAAGAACAATACCTTCGCCTTCAACATAGATTATTATGCTGGTGGTTCCAAGATCTATTCCAATTTTTTTGCTTAAAGAAAACATTATTTAGTCCTTTCAATTTTTGCTCCCAGCTTGCATAATTTTTCTTTCAGTCTTTCGTAGCCTCGATCGACATGATATATCTCATTGACTTCGGTTACTCCTCTGGCTGTCAATCCAGCCAGGATAAGAGCTGCCCCTGCTCTTATATCAGGAGCTATAATGGAGGTTCCGCGCAAGGAAGAAACTCCTTTTATCTCTATTCCTGACTCTTTTTCTTTAATTTGTGCTCCCATCTTTCGCAATCCCAGAACATGGGTAAATCTTCTCTCCCAGATAGTCTCAGTAATGAAACTTGTTCCTTGAGCCAGACAGGCAAGGGCTGAGATTTGAGGCTGCAGGTCTGTAGAAAAGCCAGGATAGGGAAGAGTTTTTACCTTAATCGGTTTTAGAATACTTCCTCCTTTAACCCTTATTCTTTGGTTGCTAACCTTGGTGTCCGCCCCCATCTCTCTTGATTTACTAAGAATTATTTCCAGATGCTCAGGATAGACTTGTTCTAATATCACTTCCCCTTTTGTAATAATAGCTGCCATTATCAAAGTTCCTGCTTCGGCTCTATCAGGAATTATGGAGTGCTTTGTCGAATGAAGCTCTTTTACTCCTTCTATTTTTATTAATTTTGTTCCTTCTCCTTCTATCTTTGCCCCCATCTTTTTTAAAAAAATTGCTGTATCTACTGTTTCAGGTGTACAAGAGGCGTTTTTAATCAAAGTCATGCCTTTGGCTAGGGTAGCGGCAAACATTAGATTTTGTGTGGCTCCCACACTGGGAACATCTAGATAGATATTACTTCCACAAAGATTTCTTTTTGCATGTGCTTCAATATACCCATCTCTAACCTCTATTTTTGCTCCCAATTGCTCCAGGCCTTTAAGATGAAGGTTTATAGGTCTTTTGCCTATGTTGCATCCTCCGGGAAGAAAAACCCGTGCTTTCCTGCGGCGGGCCAAGAGAGGTCCCAAAACTAGAATAGAAGTTCGTACCAGTTTTGCTAGATCATAAGGAGCTTCGTTATAAGAAAGCTCACCAGAATCTATTTTCAAAATTCCATTTTCTCTTGTAACTTTAGTTCCTAATCTTTCCAATACTCTGGACATAGTCAGTATATCTGTAAGACAAGGAACATTCTCAAGGCAGATTTTTCCCTCTGTTAATAGGCAAGCAGCCATAATAGGAAGAGCAGCATTTTTTGCTCCGCTCACCTTAAGCTTTCCTTTAAGGGGAAAACCTCCCTTTATGATAAATTTATCCATATTATATTATCCCAATCTCCGCTTTTTCTCTCAAAGCCTTCCGCCATTCTTGCAGGCCTTTTTCTACCCTTTCTTGCCTTAAATATTCTTCGATTATTGTTTCGTACTGGGCAAAAAGAAGCTCTTTTCTATCTTTCAATTGAATAATATAAAAAAGGTTTTTCTCTTTTATCAGCCTTATTTCTCCTATTCTCATAAAAGAGATAACTTCTCTTAAAAATGGTGCTAAATCCTTCAATCTGAGTGGTCCTAACTCGCCTCCTTGTTCTGCATTAGGACCTTGAGAAAATTCTCTGGCCAGAATAGAAAAATCTACTCTTTTCTTTGATAATTGAAAAATATTTTCTGCTGTTAAAATGGAATCTTTGTCTGGTATAACAATGAGAGCTATTTTGATTTTTCCTATATCTTTTAGCTCCTCTTCATAATAACAAAACTGTTTAATTTCCTCTTCTCCTTCTCTTTCCCCTTGTAAATATTGCTTCAATTTTTGATAAAACTCTTCAAGCTCCTCTTCCTCAACTTTTATTTTTTCACTAATTTGCATTCTCTTTTGATTGATCAGTATTTGTTGCAGAAACATCCCTTTTAGCCACCCTCTGTACTCTGCTAAAGATAACTTACCCTCTCTTAATATTAGTTCAAATTCGGTCTCGGAAAAATTTGCTTTGATCTTAGATAGATATTCTTCCACCACCTCAGAGCTTACGGTTATTCCTTCTTTTTTAGCTTCTTGCTTAAAGAGACAGCTATCTATCATATTCTCGATTTCCCACTTTCCCTGATTCAGGAATCTTTCTTGCTCTAACTGTCTTTCGGTGAGAATCTCTCCGTTGACTACAACTACTATTTTATCGATTAACTCAGCCGAATAAGCCAAAGAAGTTAATCCCCTTCCTACCCAGAGAAAAATCAGCCCCCAGATAAAAAAATTCCGATAGGAAAAAATTAACTTCATTTTCTGATTCCTTTTTCTTAATATATCACATCTTTTAATTCATGTAAAATCCTTCCCAGCCAGATTAATGACCGCTCTCCCTTATTTTTTTTAACTATAGCTAAGTTTCTTTCATCGAGAGGAAAGGGCTGAACATTGGGCCATAGTCTTTCTTTGATTTTGTCTCGCTCCTCCTCTCCTAAAGGATTAAAGGGGGAGAAAGTAGCCCAGATTTTAGATCCTTTGCTTCTTAAAGAAATGATTCCCAGTTCTTTTGCTATAAGTTTTATCCGCAGGAGATGAATTAGATTTCTAACTTGAGAAGGAAGTGGCCCATAGCGATCGCGTAGCTCCTCTTTAAATTTAAGAATTTCCTCTTCATTTTTTATCTTTCCTATCCTGCGATAAAGATCGAGTCTTTGCTCCTTATAAGGGACATATAAGGGAAGAATTCTTGCTTCTACTTCTATATCTAAGCTAAGAGGCAAAGGGTGACTGACTTTTTCTCCCTTTAATTTTTTGACTTCCTCACTTAAAAGCTGATTGTAAAAAGTGAATCCTACTGCTGCTATGTGGCCGTGTTGTTCTTTTCCCAAAAGATTACCTGCTCCCCTTGTTTCTAAATCCTGCATGGCTATACGCAGTCCCGACCCTGCTCCTTTAAACTGATTAATGGTTTCCAGCCGTCGGCGAGCTTCCTCCCTAAGAGATTTAGCTGGGGTAAGAAGAAAATAGGTATATCCTTTTAATCTACCTCTACCTACTCTTCCTCTTAGCTGATAAAGGTCAGCCAGGCCAAACTGCTCTGCACCCTCCACAATCAGGGTGTTTACATTAGGCATATCTATACCGGATTCGATAATGGTAGTGCAAACTAAGATGTTGTATTTTCGCTCCAGGAAATCTTTAGTGACACTCTCTAGCTCCCTCGAAGGCATTCTTCCATGAGAGACGGCAATAGAGCTTTGAGGAACTATTCTTTTTGTTTTTTCTGCAACTCTATAGATATCCTTAATTCTGTTGTAAAGATAGAAGACCTGGCCCCCTCGCTCTAATTCCTTAGTTACGGCTCTTTTTATTAATGCCTCATCATATTCTCTTACCTCAGTTTTCACATTTTGTCTCTCTTGAGGAGGGGTGAAGATGGTACTCATCTCTCTAATTCCTACGAGAGACATATATAAAGAACGAGGGATGGGAGTGGCACTTAGACTTAGTACATCTACTGATGAGTTGAATTCTCTCAGTTTTTTCTTGTGTATGACTCCGAATCGCTGTTCCTCATCAATAATTACCAACCCCAGGTCTTTAAAATCTACATCTTTTTGAATTAACCTATGAGTTCCTATGATAATGTCTACTCTTCCTTCTTTTAAATCTATAAGAATATTTTTCTGTTTGGATGAGGTTTGAAAACGAGAAAGCATTTCTATAGAAATAGGATAGGCGGCCATTCTTTCTGCGAATGTTCGGTAGTGCTGTTCAGCCAGGATAGTAGTAGGAGCGAGGATAGCTACCTGTTTATTATCCATTACTCCCTTAAAAGCTGCTCGGATAGCCACCTCTGTCTTTCCATAACCTGCATCTCCACAAACTAGTCTATCCATAGGACTGGAATTTTCCATACTTTGTTTTATCTCCTCAGTAGCTTTTAACTGATCGGCAGTTTCTTCATAGGGGAAAGAGGATTCAAACTCTAATTGCCAATCTTTATCAGGGGAAAAGGAGTGACCGAGTACTGTCTTTCGCATAGAGTAGAGTCTAAGAAGAGAAGAAGCAATTTCTCGAGCTTCTTTTCTAACTCTTTTCTTCGTCCACCTCCAATATCCTCCTTCCAGGTTGTGGATAGGAGGAGGACAATCGGAATCTCCTATATATTTGTGCAGGCGTCCTAACTGATACACAGGAACATAAAGACGGTCAGATCCCTTATAGTCAACACGAAAATAATCGTGGTTTATTCCTTCTACTTCAAGGGTTTCTATTCCCCTGAATTTACCTACTCCATAGTCAATATGTACTACATAATCACCTTCTGTAAGCTCTGTCCACCTTTTAATCTTTCTTTCTTCTTCGCCGCCCCACCTTTGCCGCCTTTCTCTATAGCGTTTAAAAATATCTTCATCAGTGATAAAAACTTGTTTTGCATCTTCAAAGACAAAGCCTTTTCTTAAATCACCTATGGCGATAAAAAGAGAAGGGAAGGAATCTTCTAATAAAGAAAACTTTTCTTGCAATGGTATTTGTAGCTTCTTCTCTTCAAATAATTCTTTTAATCTTTTTCCCTGACCCTGATTGGGAGCTAGTAGAGTCACTTTATATTTTTTCTCCCTCCACGATTTTATGTCCTGAACCAATAAGTCAAAGTGTCCCTGATAGGAAGTTAAGGAAGAGCAAGATAAAGAAAGAGTGTGTTGAGGTTTTGTCCAGGGAATTTTTTGATGGAGAGTAGAGAGATATAAATGCGACTTTCTTAAAAAATCCTTAAGAATTTCCGTCTCTGAATATTCCCAATTTTCCATCTGTTCCTGAATCTGGCCAGGTTCGTCTAAGATAATG
>DAOWIY010000033.1 GCA_030640665.1 Clostridia bacterium | reverse complement strand
TATATATTCCGTAAAGAATTCTTATTCTTATATATTCCGTAAAGCTTCTTAGCTTATATATTCCGTAAAGCTTCTTAGCTTTTAATTTTATGGAAATTCATCCCTCTCGTCAAATTTTTCAAAGATTGGGTGTCAAAATATTCACTTGACTACCATATATTCAGAAAAAGCTTGTGATTAGGATGACCAGTAATGGTTACCCTTCCGGGCTTGATAGGATGTTTATACTGTCGGTGACTACCTTTTGTTGCAACTAAATACCAACCATCGGCTTCGATCCTCTTAATGAGATCACGCACTTTCATTCGCCTTTCCTCTCTGCGAACAGATAAGCTACTAGTGAGCGTAGCCCTTCAAGGCGATGCTCAGGAAGATGTAATATCGATGAGGCGGATGATTATCGGGTAGTCCTTAACGAGTAGATTATGGATGAGCAGGTTTCCGTTTTCAATGTTCACTACCAGTTGTTGCTCGAAGCCGTTTAGGACATCAATGTCCATCACTTTTTGTGGTGAAAAGCCGTGGGAGATCAACGTAGCTTTCACCCCGGGATCCTCGTCCACCGCTACCCCGTCTGTCCACAAGGCGATCAAATGGTCACCATTTGACAAAGAAAAACTATAACTCTTTATGTTTGTTGATTCACTTTGTATCTCTATCGGCAGGCTGACGGGCTCGGCCCCAGCCATGATAGTGCATAGGTTCCGAATTACTCTTCTCTTAAGTGTGCCCGCTCCTAGGGGAAGTATCACAGTAATATTTTCATTCAAGTTCATGATGATACTCCGGCCATAATATTTTGCAGCTACTACGTCACTATAATAATGAGTTTGGGGGGGAAGAACCTGACATGCAAAAGTTGGTCCTTCAGTTATATATTCTCCCTTAAAACCATGAGAAGTAGCTACCTCTTTTATTTCTTGGATTGTTTGTTGATAATATTCATAATAACCTTCTTTAATATCTTCGCATGGTACCCCTAAGTAACAAGCAGAATTATATTCCGGTGAAAGGTCTGGGGAAGGGTGAAAGGAAATACCATCTACTAAAAGCATTGCATCTGAATTTAAAATATTAAATAAGTATTCGTAACAACTTGGTTCACTGGGAATACAACCTGGTCCATTAGGCAAGCCAAAAACACTTCCAACCATAATTTTTGCATCTGGACATTCATCACGTATAACTGGGACAACACGTTTAGTTAAGTTTATATAGTCTTCTGATTTTACATATTGACCTATTATTCCATTTAGTGGCTCATTCAATATTTGATAGTATTTTATTCTATCCTTGAAATGGTGAACAATAAATCTTACATAATCTAGATAACGTTGTATTTCTCCTTCTGTCCTAAATCTTCCTTCGTTATCTGGGTTCTTAACTAAGTAAGCTTCTAGATTTTCGAAATTAAATGGAACATCAATTTCAACTGGCTCATAATAAACCAAACAATATATGATCTTTATGCCATTGTTATCTAAAGCTGTTATTACTTCATCTTGTTCAGGTGTAATTGTGAATTCTGAATATTCACCGCTTTCTAATACTTCAGTAAAATCAAACCAGTCGATGGTTAAAAAAACCCACTTATATCCAAATTTAGTTATCCAATTAACATAATCACTTGGGGAGTAACTTCCATCGGGGCTTTTTAAACTGACAAAATCTCCCATATGATTATTTTCGAGTTCATGGGATTACTTGGGCTGGAGTGGGGTTTTGGGCAAGTTGTTTCCCTCTTGAAGGATGCACGATCTTCTCGTGCCAGACGTGGGAGCTGAGAATCCGCTGGTACTGCCGGCAACGTCGGTAGCCGTGGCCGTCAGATGGGGGCCAGTGAAAGAAGTACCTTTGTTGAAGGCAAAGAAGCCGATACCGTCGGCTGTTGTCCGGCCTTCGTAGATTTCTCCCTCGTCACTACTATCAGAAAAAATCTCGATAGTGCAGTTAGCGTAGGTAACCCCTGCAATAGTACCAGCATCTAAGTCAAAACCAATAATGGAAGGAGCAGTTAATCCAGTATTGCCTCTATTGCATAAGTCAATCCCCTTTTCTCGGTTATTATAGATACTGTTCTGAGTAATAGTGTTATATGCGGAATCATCCAAGATTTTTATACCGTCTTCTTTATTGTTAGTCATCAGATTGTTTTCAATTGTATTATTTTGGCAGTTGTCCAATAATATTCCAGCAGCAGGAAAGTTTTTAATCCGTAAACCTTGAATAATATTTCCATTAGAATTTATAAATAAGCAATCAATACATGGTTGTTTGATATTACTACCATCTAAGATTACTCCAGCATTACTAGCATCAATAGTAATATTGCCCTGGCTTATTTCTGGCAAGGAATTAGTGAGGAAAATGGTATTTGGAGTATTGGAGGGAAAGATAGTGGTATCAAAGATGATTTTATCTCCACTTTGTGCTTCCGATAATTTCTGGCGCAGAGTCCCAGGACCGCTGTCCGCAGTACTGGTGACGACAAGGGTCCTGCCTGAGCCTTGCAGTGCAGACGAGGCGGCCGCCTGTTCTCGGACTAGTGGCTCACCTGGTATGAACTGCACACCCAAGACAATCAGCAGAACCAAAACCATAGTCGGACCTAAGGTGAAATTGAGTATCCTTCTCATCTTGTCCTCTTTCCTTTTTTCTAGTAATGTCAAAAAATACCTTTTATCGTTTCTTCTTTTCTCACCAGCCCAGCATCATCCTGCTCGCCTGCAGAACTAGATTAGCCAAAACACCTGCTGCTATGTCATCGGCCATTATACCCCAGCCACCGGGGAGTTTTTGAATTTTCTCTATTTTAAAGGGTTTGGTTATATCAAAGGTTCTAAAGAGAATGAATCCTAATAAAAGGAAGCGCATGGAAAAAGGAAGAGCAAACATAGCTATCAAAAATCCTCCTACCTCATCGATGACAATAGATGAATTATCATTCCCTTTAAAATATTGATTGCATCTTCCTGAAATCCACACCCCTGCCCCCACAATGATGGTTAAAATTATAAGATAATTTAAAGATTCTGAAAAAGGCTCCGGGAAAATTTTAAACATCCTACTCACTTTCATCAAAATCAGATAAATAATCACTCCTATTCCAGTTCCCGCAGTACCAGGTAAAATAGGAACATATCCTACTCCCCCCATTGTGCCTAAAAGAGTAAAAAATTTTCTCATCCTAGATATCTCCTGTTTTCAAGCCAATACTGGACTCCTGAAACAAGAGCCAGTAAAGTAGCTACTCCTATTAAAAAATAAGATACCCTTCCCCATGCCCAAATCCTAACTCCAAAACCTTCCAAGGCTAAAGCAAAAAGAATAAAGAAAACGGCTATATCCTCAAAGAAAGTTTTGAGTTTAGCTAACCTGCTGGCAGAAAGTATAATCTTCTTCGCTGCCAATTCTACGCGCAGGCCCATAATAAAAAAATCCCTGCCCATAATGATTATAACCATCCAGAAGGGAATGAGTCTAAGCTGAATAAAAGAGATGAAGGCACCATAAATGAGGATTTTGTCAGCAACAGGGTCAACTATTTTCCCCATAGTGGTTACCTCGCCTCTTTTTCGGGCAAACCATCCATCTAAAAAATCAGAAAAAGAAGCGAAGGCAAAAATCAATAAAGCGAGAAGTCTCCCCCATGAGCCTGCAAAAAACAAAAAAAATATAAAAAAAGGGACACAGACTACCCGCCCCATAGTTAGCTTGCTAGCTAAAGTCATCTATCTTCTCTCATCATTACATCCCGGGCCTTACTTCCCCTTTCTGGGCCTACTATTCCTTCTCTTTCTAGTTCATCCATAATTCGAGCAGCACGATTATATCCTATGGATAAGTAACGCTGAAGAAGAGAAGTAGAGGCTTTTTCTCTCCTGATCACCAGCTCCTTAGCCTCAGCATAGAGCTCATCGTCAAGAGCTTTTTTTTCTTCCTCCTCTTCCCCTTTCACTCCTTTAACTATTTCCTCCCGATAAAAAGGTTCTCCTTGTCTTTTGAGAAAACCTACTATTCTCTTTACCTCGGTAGGTGAAATAAAGCTCCCTTGCACGCGAAAAGGCTTGGAAGCCTCAACGGAAGAATACAGCATATCACCATTGCCTACCAGCTTCTCTGCCCCTGTGGTATCCAGAATTGTCCGAGAGTCTATCTGAGAAGGCACAGCAAAAGAAATACGGGAGGGAAAGTTAGCTTTAATCAAGCCAGTAATTACATCTACTGATGGGCGCTGAGTAGCTACTATGAGATGAACACCAGTTGCTCTTGCCAATTGGGCTATTCTACAGATAATCTTTTCTAATTTAGCCCCCGCCAGCATCATCAAATCAGCCAGCTCATCTATAATTACCACTAAATAGGGAGCAATTTCTCCTTCTTCCTTTTCCATCTTCAGGTTAAAACTACTAATATCACGCACTCCCAACTGATTAAATTTCTCATATCGCCTCTTCACTTCCTCCACCACCCATTCCAGGGCGTGGCTAGCCTGCTTTACTTCTGTTATGGTGGGAAAAAGAAGGTGAGGAATGCCAATATAATCAACTAACTCTACTGTTTTAGGATCAATTAATAAAAACTTAACTTCATAAGGAAGAGATTTATACAAGATACTTATAATAATGGAATTCATGCAGACGCTCTTACCTGAGCCAGTAGCTCCTCCTATGAGAAGATGGGGTAAGGATCCCAGATCAACCCAGACTGTCTCGCCAGTAATATCTTTGCCTAGAGGAAAAATTAATTTACTCTCAGATTCTCTAAATTTTTTTGCTTCCAATAGCTCCCGCAGATAAACGAAATTTACCTTTTTCTTAGGAACTTCCACCCCTACCAGGGATTTCCCTGAAACAGGGATTTCGATACGCACATTGGGAACAGCCAGAGAAAGAGCCAGATCGCCTGAAAGACTCATTAATTTACTCACCCTTATCCCGGGAGCCAGTCTTACCTCAAACCGATTAATGGCTGGGCCCTCCTTAATTTCAGCAATTTCCACCTCTACCCCGAAATTCTTTAGGGTTTGCTCCAACTTCCTTCCCGCCAGCTTTACCTCATCAGGTGTCGCCTGACGGCGAGGAAGAGGATTTAATAAAGAAAAAGGAGGAAGGCTGGAGGAAAAACTAGCGCTCTCTATCTTTTTAAAAAGCCCTTCTTTCTTTGCTTTTTGGAGAATAATCGGCCTTTTCTTAACAGCGAGCTGTCTTCTTAGCTTTCTTTTGGCTAAAATAGGAGAAAAATCAATGCCTAACATTATAGAAAGGAGAAGAAGTCCACTAAGAATAACCCCACTTCCTACTTTTCCAAAAAGAGAGTAAAAAATTTCTGAGAAGAAAAATCCTAATAATCCTCCCCCTGCCAGGGAGCCTTCTCCGCGAAGGAGGAAAGATGCCTCTAGGCCTATCAGGCAAAGAATTGAAGAAAAAACAATGAAAAAGATAACCACTCCTATCCCTTTGCGAAAAGGGGCCTCAAGCTTACCCTTTTTAAATTTCTCTATTCCTACTCCTATTAAGACAAAGGGAACTAAAAAAGCCCCTAAGCCCAGGAAAAGATAAAGATAAGTGGCTACTATTACACCGAATTCTCCAATGTAATTACTTGGGGAAACGCGGGGATGAGAGGTGAAGAAAAAAGACCAGGAAGAGCTAAAAAAAATAAGGCTAACTAAAACAAGAATACCGATTACCAAGAAAAGAACTGCCCATACCTGATTTTTTTGTTTTTCTTTAAACATTATCTCACTCTACCCTTATCTTAAACACTTCCTTTAATTGAGTCAAGGCAAAGTGATGAGTCTCCTCAGAGAGAGCAGCTACACAGTCAGCATAAACAACCACTTTGTAATTCCTCATTGCTGCCTCTGCTGCCGTAAAGAAGACACAGATATTAGTGAGAATTCCTGTAATACAAACTTTTTCAATTTTAAGTTCTTTTAATAAGAGCTCCAAGTCCGTTCCTAAGAAGCCAGAATATCTCCTTTTTTTCACTACAAAATCAGCCTTTTCTGGCTTTAACTCCTCCACCACTTCCGCCCCTCTTGTACCTGAAACAGCATGCCTGGGCCAGTGGTTAAACTCCTCATCCTCATCTCTATGAGCATCACACACATAAATAACTGGAATCCGTCTCTCTCTGGCTCCTTTAAGCCTTTTCTTTATAGGAGAAAGAATTTGCCGGGCAGAGGAAACCTCCAAAGGCGCTCCTTCTTCTACAAAATCATTTAGCATATCGATAACTAATAAAGCCTCCTTATTCATCTTCTATCTCGTACTCTCAATCATATTTCCAGGGAAAAAAGACATCTCGAATAACATCCCTTAAGGTTCTTGGCTCACCTTTTCCTATCTTCACCTCTTTTCTTATCTCTTTCCCCGTATATTTTTTGGCTACTTCAACAAAGGCATCACTTTGAAGAAGAGCAATTATACTCACTCCTGCCAAAAAGATAACTCCCGTAATAGAGCAGAGAAAAAGAATGACCAGCTCAAAGAGAAGAATGACAAAGGTAAACCCAACATTACTCAAAGCCAGTAAAAGAGAGGTTTTTAAGATTTTGCCTATCCCCATTTTTTGGCTGATCATAAGAGGGAAAAAATAAATTTGAGCTAGAAAGAAAAAGATCAAGACCCAAATGCTAATTACCCAGGGGATTATACTTAAAAAGCTAGTCTTAATTAACTCTCCATAGAACATCAGGGAGAACCCTGCTACCAAAGGAATTATTACACAAATAAAAGAGAGAATAAGGCTTTTTTTCCAATGCTCTTTTATTCCAGTAAAGAAATCTCTTGTCTCTATTTCGTACTCTTTTACGGCAATTTTTCGGGAAATAACAAATATCCCCGCCAGAGCAGGAGAGGTTAAAAGAAAACTTCCTCCTAACAAAAGAAGAAGTAAGGGGGAAAAATTTTCTCTAATATTAAGACCGACTAGTAGACAAGGAATGGAAGTGGCTGTCCAGAATAAGTTACTAAGAATAATTTTACCTATGTTATGCCAGGTATCTCCTAAAGCAAACTTTATGGCCCGCACTGCAGAAGGTTTAGTAATTTGAGAGTCAGGTTGCATTTTTTGCCTAAATTGATGTCTTTAATCTCTTTTCTTTCTGAAATCTCTCCAGAGCAAGCTGGATTAACCTGTCTATCAGCTCAGAATAAGAAATTCCACTCGCTTCCCAAAGCTTAGGATACATACTAATCTTAGTAAATCCAGGAATCGTATTAAGTTCATTTACTATGATCTTGTCATTGTCCTTTAGAAAAAAGTCCACCCGAGCCATTCCCTGACAACAAAGCACTTTAAATACCTTTATGGATAAATTTTGAATTTTGGCGGTGAGGTTCTCGCCGAGTTTGGCTGGAATTTCTAAAATTGCTCCCCTCTCATCAATGTATTTAGCCTCATAAGAATAAAACTCGTCTTGAGGTAAAATCTCTCCAGGTAATGAGGCAATAGGATCATCATTCCCTAAAACAGAACATTCAATTTCTCTTCCTTTAACATATTCTTCCACTAGGATCTTATTACCGTACTGAAAGGCTTCTTCCAGTGCGGACTGGAATTGTTTTTTCTCCTTTACTTTATTTATTCCCACCGATGAGCCGAGATTGGCCGGTTTGATAAAAAATGGCAAACTCAACTCTTCTTGTATGATATCAAAATCAATCCGCTCCCGGCAGGCCTGGTCAAAAGCAAGAAATTTTACTGTAGGAATCCCTGCTTCTCCCAATAATCGCTTCATAACGTCTTTATCCATACCTACGGCCGACCCAAGAACATCCGCCCCCACACACGGAATATTAGCTAGTTTCAATAAACCTTGCACTGTCCCATCTTCGCCGTATGGTCCGTGAAGCACAGGAAAAACTACATCAATTACCCCAGTAGGCTTGCCATTTGAAAGATTAACCAGCTCTCCTCCCTTTTTTCCAGGAACCAGAGCCACGTTCTTATCCTCCCCGTTTAGTCTGGCTAGACTAGAGCTCTCCGAAGGTAAAAATAATTCTGAGGTCCTCTTCAAATGCCATCGGCCTTTCTTATCAATGCCAATTAAAACTATCTCATATTTTTCCTTATTAATAGCCTCAACAATGTTCCTGGCTGATTGAATTGAAACTTCATGTTCGGCCGATTTTCCTCCAAAAAGAATTCCTACTCGAATTTTTCTCTTCATAACCCTTCTTCACTATTCACTAACGACCATTCACTATTCACTAATTTCATTGAGGCACTGGACAAGACCTGACATACTCCATAAGCTCGTCCATATCAGCTATAACTAATGCGACGACTTTATCGGCTGCACCATAGTAAAGACAAAGTTCATTTGTTTCCTTATCAATAATAACACCGGAGGGAAAAGTAACTCCAGGTACATCACCCACCTGCTCGTAGCCCTCCATTGGACCAAAGACCCACTCCTCGCTGCGGCGAATTACCTTCCAGGGTTCCTCTAAATCCAGCAGAGCCAAACCAACACGATATACACCACCGGAAGCTGTTAACCGCACCCCATGATAAATAATCAGCCAACCTAGAGAAGTTTCAATAGGCGGTGGACCCAATCCTACTTTATGACAATCCCACCACCCAGGTCTTGTGGGAATCAAAACTCGATGATCCCCCCAATACTTTAGATCCGGTGAGAAAGAAATCCAAATATGGGCCTCCCCTCGAATGATCGGCCTATGAATCAGTGCAAAACGCTCTTTGAAGCGGCAAGGAAACAATGAAGCATCTTTATCCTCAGGCGGTAACAGTGTTCCCAATCGGACAAATGTCCGAAAGTCTTTTGTCATCATAAGAGAAACAAGCGGCCCTCCCCTGGAGAAAGAAACATAGGTAATGGCATATTCTTGCCTCTCTTCTAACCAAACAATCCGGGGATCCTCAATGCCCCACATTCCCTCCTGAGTATGCCCCGCTGACCTTATAGTTGGAGTCGAATCTATCTCCCAATTTGTTTTACCATCTTTACTCCTGGCACAGGTAAGATGAGAGAAACCTCGCATATCTTCGACCCGCACCAGTAAGAGTGTCTCACCATTAATCTCCACAGCTCCGGGATTGAAGACTGCATTTGCCAAATAAGGCCAACTTGCTGGAGTCAGAATGGGATTCTTCTCATAACGCCGGAAGAGAAGCTTTCTTTCCTTGTGATTTACAGAGCTCTCCATTTCTTGGAGCCTCCTTTTATGAAGTAATTTCAGGTCTCTCAAAAAATGTGTTGACACGTCTCAGGAAGTGTTATCTGCCGTACCTATATTATAAATAAGGTACTTCTTCAAAATGGTGCTATCGTTGCCTTTGTTCAATACTAGCTAGCATAATTCCCGACGATATCAAAAGCCTTCGATCAATTGAAGGTTCCGGTTCTACTATTGTCATACTGTACTTGAGTACGAATGGATTAAAATGTTGTCTGATTTCAGCAATTTTTCTACCATCTGCTGAGACGATAACATATGTTTGTGGCACCAATTTAATAAACCTACTCAAAAGGGCTCGTGCTGTGCTACTTTCAGTTAGCTTTCCAATCTCCCGACCTTCGTTAGAAAGAAAAATCCATTCATCCTTAACAATGGATTTAAGGCCCTTTCGTCTTATGGCACCAATAACCTCGCCTGTAGTTACATCCTGCACATTATAAGTTGCACTAATATCAAGAATCTGAGGAGTTTTAATAGTCAAAAGTTCTTCCATCTGACGTTTATCTGAGTAGACTCGAAAGTCCTCCCTTAATTTAAATGCTTTCTGTTTTGAATAGAGGAGGAGATTTCTGTTCTCATCATATATATGAAAAGCTCCTCCAAATAACTTAAACACCTTCCTGCGAAATAGGTAGTAATTGTGCTGGAATGCAGAATGAAGTTTTTTTGCTGTTGCCATTTCGTACCTCCTTTCAAGAAAAAAATAAAACTAATCAGCTGGTGGATGCGGCTGCAACCAATTCGAACCGCCGCCGAAATAGTTGCACATATCAAGATAAGCCTCAGGACATTTCCTGGGTTAATATGCTCGGGTAAATAGCTTTGGCTATTTAGCCACTTTTCTTCTGTCGCTGTATATCCGCTTTAGATTATTTCTCCTCAGCTTCTTCGCTACGGGAAAGATTTAAACTTGTCGCTTCGCTCCTCAAACAGTAAATCTTTCTTTTTCCTCCGCTCAGAAGCTTCGTTAAGGTGGCGGCTATAAGCAATCAGAATTGCTTTACGGAATATATAAGGCTCCTTCAGAAAATGTCCTTCGGCAAACGTATTTAAATTCCTATACCGCAAGATACAGCCCGCCCAGCAGATTCCATTATATCAAAAACTCACCCAAAAAGCAACTAAATTACGTTTGCAAGGACTTGCAAATATAAAGGGAGGTAAAAATCACTACTTTAGAAGGATGGACCCATTAACTGAATAATTATAAGTTACGTGGCTATATTTATAAGCAAAATAATCTGGCTGCTTAATTATTGTTCTTTGTAAAAAGTTAAAAAGAAATAAAAACTTGTAAAAAATATAAACGCAAATGTTGGAATGAAAATAATAGGAAATTCTCTAGAATAATCCCAAAACCACTTAAATATCCCTGAATAAAAATAATTAAA
The DNA here is from genome assembly GCA_030640665.1 of Clostridia bacterium. Taxonomy (GTDB): domain Bacteria; phylum Aerophobota; class Aerophobia; order Aerophobales; family AE-B3A; genus JAUWRC01. The sequence continues at coordinate 2,263 of DAOWIY010000033.1, read as the reverse complement.
TAAAGTAAAGGTTCTAATCAATGTTGAAATTGAAGAGCCAATAATAGCTAAAAATATAGCAAACTTCAAATTTGATTGCGCATTATGAAGTGTCTCTTTATAAAATATAATGAAAAAATACAATGAAAATATAGAACTTATCCAAGGTGCAACAGTATTTAAAACATGAGAGCGGAAAACATATAAATTAAAAACAACCAGAATGTCCTTTGAAAACAGTAATAATACTGCTAAAGAACCAATAATTGCAAACAAAGAAGCATTCTTTAAAGTTATTTGTTTTTTCTGAACATAATCTTTATAAAAATAAATATAAAAAACGACGATAGCTAAACTAGCAAATAAAGATAACAGTGTGTTAATTCGTATTACTATAAGATTTATGAAAAGATCAGGAGATAAGGTAGCAATAGTTCTGGAAACGAAAATATATGAAATTCCAATTATTGAAAATAATGTTGCCTTTTTTAAGTTCATTTTTACTCAAAAATTAAATTGTAGAATGAATAAGTAAGTGAATAAAAAACAGAGGTTCAAATTCATTATTTTAATGAGTTATGTGATCCCAGAAAACCGTAAAGATCAAAAAGAGGAGGCATTTTTCAATCCGGTTCATCATTTTGTTAGCGGTAAACCTCTTTTCTATGACCAATCTTTATAACATAGACCACTAATATCTCATTTTCAATTGAATATAATATTCTATAATCTCCCTGTCTGATTCTGTAACGCTCCCGACCTGATAGTTTTACACATCCGTTCGGTCGGGGATTGTCTGATAAAGATCTAATCTTTTGTACAATTTTTTTTAAATCTTTCTTTGGAATTGAATTAAGCTCTTTTACGGCTGATTCCTTGATCTCTATTTTATATTTTTCCATCAGCCTTCAGATCCTTCAGTACGGTTTCAAATGATAATGTCGGTTCTTTGGCACGTTCTTCAAAAACGCGAATGTCTTCCTCGTCCTCTGCCAATTCATGCCGAATCGCATCATCAATAAGTTCTGAAATGGATCTTGAAGTAACTGCAGCCTTGATCTTTAAAGCTCTATGAACCTCAGGATCAAAATAAATCGTAGCTCTTTTATTTAATACTGACATCGGATCTCTCCTCGTATATAATATACTGCTATATAACATTATAACATATTGTCGCTATAATGTCAAGACGTTTTAAATCATATATTTTAAATCATACCGCTAACATGTATTATACGGCCTAAATATTTCGAGAAATACTGCATTTTTCGCAGTATAAACTTTCTAAACATTTTAGGCAATTAAGCTCATAACTACAATTTTGCCTGGATATGTTAACTTTTAATTTCTTTCTCTCTCTTACAGAGATAAAGAGAGGGTGGAAAGACTTTGCGAGTTTAAGAGTAGTTTATTTACTGATAATCTTCCTGGACTAGCGAAAGAAAACTTTCTACTTTTAACTCTGTGTGTTTTGCCAGAAGATCAAAGTGAGCATCAGCATGAAGAAGAACAGCCTTAGACTCTAGAGCAGCACAAGCTATGAGGATATCTGTATAAGGAATGGTCAGGCTTTTTCTGTGAAGTTTAAAAGCTAACTGACTAGCCACTCCCCATAAAATTGCATCGGTAGAAATCTCATAAAAAGCCTCTAAGCGACTCTTTAAACGATTGAACTCTTTCTTAGTTTTTGTACCTCCTAAAAGCTCAAGTCTAATCATACCAAAACTAACAACAAGATCTTCCCGCAAAAGCAGGTCTATTCTGTTCTTCAATGGCAGAAAAGGATTTTTTTTCAAGGCAAATATCCAGGCTGAGGTATCCACCAGAACCATTCTATTCTTCCTTTCTCAATTTCTCCAATTTAGCCAGAGTTAAATCGAGATCAAAAGTACCTAATTCTTTACGCAAAGCTTCGATATTCTTTTTATGTACAAGTTCCCTTAATCCTTTCTCAATAGCCTCTTTTTTGCTTTTTGCTCCTATAACCTCGATAGCTGCCTGTAAAAGTTTATCGTTAATCACCACTGTAGTCTTACCCATAAATTCTTCTCCTTTATACATAAATTCCCTACATATTAATTATACATAATTCCTCTAATCTGTCAATACGCCCAATTGCGCCTATTGGAAATGTCCTATATATTCCGTAAAGATTCTTATCTTATATATTCCGTAAAGATTCTTATCTTATCAACAAATAGCCAAAAACTTAAATGTTAACAAAAGGACCGCCATAAGAGCTTGCGCATCACCCGCCGCACCGATGCGTCAAGTAGCCTCCGCT
>DAOWIY010000086.1 GCA_030640665.1 Clostridia bacterium | reverse complement strand
TTTTTTGTTCTCTTGATTTCCTCTATTCTATCCAGGGATATGGAAGAATCAACCTTTCCCTCTATGTAAATCTTAACCTCATCAAGTACCAGCTCACCAGTATAGGTAGTCTTTTTACCACCCTCTAACCTTGTATACACACCCCTACCATATTTAATTTTCATCTTCATTAAACAGAAAGTTAATTAGTTGACTAGAGATTAGTTGATTAGCGATACTGGATTTTGTTAACCAATTCTATGCTTCTGAAGCTGATCTCTGATCAACTAATCCACTAATTATCTTCTTTCCCTCGCAATCCCTTTTTAATCAGGTCTATGTTTCCGACAGCAAGCTTCCCAATCCCTCATTGCATAAGGAATCCCGAGGCCAAAATTCATAATCTCTCTTCCAAGAACTTGGAAATTTTTTTATAAAATGGGGGGAACTCTTTAATAAAGTCTTGAATCTTTGCGTAAAGAATATCTAAGTATTCATGAGCTAAAATGTTTCTTAAGTTGGCGAATTTTGAAAATTTTTTCGTTTCTTCTTCATTCAACCCAATCAAAAGCCCAAAATGAACTAAAGCTTCTTCATAACTTCTCGGCATTGCTTTTTTCTCTGAAGCTAAGACAATTTTAGCAATATCAATAGTTGCGTTCATAATATTCTCAGCCCATCTTTCTATAATCCTTCTTTCATCCAAATTTTTCTGATACTCAATCCAGGTTAAATTTTGAAATCTTGAAATTTCCCTCATCTGATCTCCTAAGTAATCAACTCTTATTTGTAATCTTGCTTTCCCTTCTTTACTTAAAGATTTTGCTTCTTGCTTAATTTTTCGAAAATCTTCTAAAAATTCTAAAAAATCCTCTGCCTCAGAGCTTGTCTTTAAATAAAGTTCCCAGTACAGTTTCTCGTCTTTAATTGATAAGGAAATGCCCATTTTAAAAACATTGGAAACTAAGATGGCTGGTGCTTCGTTGAGCAAGAGCAAATCAATTTCTTTTTTCACAATAGAATTTACCTCAAACCAAACATCCTCTTCCTTGGTTTTATCTTTCAAATAAACCGCGACATCAAAATCTGACTCTTTCATTTCAAATCCTTGAGCATATGAACCAAACAAAAACGCTAAAGCCACCGCGGGTTCTCTTTTAAAATATTCTTTAAGGGCCTGGATTTTATTAAAATTTTTTTTCATTTGATTTCTCAAGAACGATTTATTTCTTGCCTTTTATCACCTCGTCAATGATTATGGACTTCATGCAGGGATTGCTTTCTCTGTGGATAGATATGCCGCGTATTCAAGGCAGGCCAAAATGTCTTCGTGGGTAATACGGGGGAAATTTCTCAAGATAGTTTTTTCATTTTCTCCTGCGGCTAGATGACTTAAGATAATATGAGCTGGTATCCGGGTTCCTCTAATACATGGCTCCCCACCACAAATTTCAGGATTTACAGTAATTTGAGAATTCATAGTAATCCTCCAATCGCTGTTTTTTAAATCCAATTTAAGTTAGCACATAGCTTAACTTTGGTCAACTGGCGCTATTTATCGCAATCCCTTTTTAATCAGGTCTATGTTTCCGACGGAATATTCATACTGTTAGGATTTATAATGGTTTTTTCCGTCGCAATCCCTTTTTTCCAGGGCATTTGATGGTATAGTCTTCTACCAGATGTTTTTCATTAAATGTCATATTTATGCTTCAGTAACAACTATTTACTTATCTGTATTAATCAACGACTTAACTGCTTCAACAAATGACCTTGCCTGTTTAAGCCAGTCTTCCACCTGCTGTTTTTCGAAACGAACAAGCTCAATATAGTCACCCCTCTGGCGAGCTTCAAACAATTCATCATAGAGTTGCCCGTGCTTATGACTTACCTGTCCGGACTTGACAAGGTGTTGGTGAAAAGCTGACCTCACTCCTGAGTGCTTGCTGAATCTAAGTTTACGCCGAAGTAACACAGCGCTGACCGTATAAAAACATGCATAATAAATCCGGTTTACGGAAAAAGAGAGACGACCTGCCTTTAACTCATCCTCAGCAGCACTGAGAGAATCCTCAGCTTTTTCTATCCAGTATCGAGTCACTTCCCTTAAATTTTTTTCTTCATTCATAGTGGAACTCCTTCTTCTTCAATAAAGCTATGGATTGGCAGGAGAGAAAATATATCACTATTCCACTCCTTTTCCGACACTATGAGGACGCTTATGTTAGTGCTGAACGCAAGGTTAATATCAAACACCTTATGAATGATCTTTCGTCTTATGTCTTCCAGAACATCACAGGGTAGGACGACCAAAAGATCAAGATCAGATTCCTCATCCGCAATACCTTTTACCTTAGAGCCAAAGAGCTTGAACTTTGCATCTGACCATGACGTCCTCAGCTCCGATATGAGTTTAACCAAGGCGCCCTTTTCGGATTCCGAAAGTATTCCTTGTGTTGTTAGTGATTCCACTGATTTTGCTTCAAGCGGCATATTACACCCCCTCCAATTAAATAAGTATTTTCAATTATGCTTATCATATAATTTCTTTCATTAAGTCGCAATCCCTTTTTCATCAGGTCTATCTTTCCGACTTTTTCTATATTCATTCTTCCATTTCTCTCAGCATTTTTTCAAACAGAGGTTTCAATGGTGGCATTTCTTCTTTAACAGTTTTCCATACGAGACTTAATTTAACCCCAAAATATTCATGGATAACTTTATCTCTCATACCTGCCATATCCTTCCATGGTATTTCAGAATACTTTTTCCTGAGATTATTAGGAATACTTTTAACCGTTTCACCAATAATCTCAAGTGCTCTTACAACTGCAAAGACAGTTTTATCGTCTTGGATAAATTTCTTATATGATAGGTCCTTAATAAAATTCGTAGATTTTTCCATGGCATTGATAATATCCTCAATGTAATCTCCTGCTTCTCTTTTCATAGTGGAACCACCTCTTTTAATATGTGTTTACCTATCCTTGGTTTTAAAACCGACTTCTCTACTAAATCAACTTTCACACCAAGTAGTTCGCTTAGATAGTTTTCCATGTTCACAAACTTTAAGAGTCCAATTTTTGCCTCCTCTTCAAATTCCACAAGTATATCAAGGTCGCTTTTTTTCTTATCTTCTCCTCTCACAAAAGATCCAAAGACACCTATTTCTTTAACTCCGTATCTTTTTTTCAATTCTTTCTTGTAATCTTTCAGGATACTTATAAGTTTTTCAAGATTTAAAGGTTTTATCTCTGTCATATTTTACGCCTCCATTGATATGCTCACTCATGTCGCAATCCCTTTTTAATCAGGTCTATCTTTCCGACAGCAGGCTTCCCAATCCCTTATGAACCAAAGGCTTCCGAAGGCAAAATTCATAACCTCCCCTATTTTGAGTCTGTTTTTCCATTTTCACTCCGAGGGCTCAATTTCTTAGTAAGGGTAAGGGATTACCCCTTAATACACATCTATACTTATACATATTATACGATATGTCACAGTATGGTCAAATGCTGACAATTTCATACTTGCCCAGGCCGAAGGTGGCTCAATCAGACGTATTGACAATTTTTGAACGCTAGGATATGCTGGGGAAAATGAGGTGGTGCAACAAAGTTTTTAGGATGTGCTGGAAGAAGTAGAACATGGGGAAAAGAACGGGGATTCCAAAGAAAGGTTTTTGGAGAAAATGAGGTTGTGAAGAGAGGCGGTAATTTTTATGGATAAAAAAATTGCTGTGGTGGGAGCTGGCTTAGGTTTTGTTCTGGCAAGGTATCTGGCTAAAAAATATTTTAAGAATGAGATTGGCCTTTACGATAAAGATAAAAAATTAATTAACCATTTAGAAAGAAAAAGAGAGCATCCCCTGCATTTCAAGGGATATACGCTTCCAGAGAATGTAAGAGTAAGTAGTGATTTAAGAGAGATAATAAGGGATTCAGATATTTTGATAATTGCCGTGCCCACCCAGCATGTCAGAGAAATGGCCAGGGAAACGAGGGAATATATTAAAAAAGATGCTATTTTATTAAATGTGGCCAAGGGTATCGAAATGGGCACAGGTAAAAGAATTTCTGAGATTCTAAGGGAAGAGTTAAAGGATAATTTTAAATATGCTGTTTTATCAGGAGGAATGATTGCCCAAGACCTGGTCAAAGAAGATCCTTTGAGTGCAGAAATAGCTTCCCGTGACGACAAAATTAGTTTATACTTGCAGGATATAATGTCGAGCAGAATCTTTAGAATTTATAGAAATAATGATGTGGTGGGAGTTGAATATACGGGAGCTCTAAAGAACCCCTTATCCATAGGTGCGGGAATAGCTAAGGGGTTAGGTTATGGTGATAGTACTATGGGTGCTTTAATTTCCAGAGGGGGCCTGGAGATTGAGAGACTAGCCATAAAACTTGGTGCTAAAAAAGAAACCTTTGCCCTGGGGGGATTAGCAGGAATAGGAGATATGATAACAAGCTGTTTGGGTGAAACTAGAAACAGAAGGTTTGGAGAATTGATTGGTAGGGGTAGTTCCGTAGAAGAAGCTTTGAAGATTTTTAAGGAGAGGCACCAGTTAGTGGAGGGTTATTATACTGTTAAATCTATAAGGCAGTTGGCTGATAGGGCGGGAGTAGAGATGCCTATCCAGGCTCAAGTTTTTCAAATTCTTTACGAGGGGAAAAACCCCGTGGAAGCTTTAGAAGAATTGATGAATAGAGAATTGAAATGAATAGATCCTTTTACTTTGTCAATTTAACTGCCGTACCATAGGCCAGGAGTTCGGCTGCGCTGCCCATGGTTTGTGAGGTCATAAATCTTATATTGATTACAGCATCAGCTCCAAGTTTTTTAGCTTCATTAATCATTCTATTGAGAGCTTCTTTTCTGGCGTCAGATAGCATGTCTGTATATTCTTGAATTTCTCCTCCCACGATACTTTTTAGACCAGCCATAATATCCCTTCCAATATGCTTTGCTCTTACTGTATTTCCCAATACTAATCCCAGCACCTCTTGTATCTGGTATCCAGGTATGAAATCTGTATTGGCAAGCTTCATTTCTTTTCCCCCTCAATTTTTTTCTCTCTGCCTCCCAGAGCAAGAAGTACCACTCCTATAGCTACAAAAATCAAAGGCCACAGCTTCCACCAATCCTTAAGCCAGCCCCAGGAGATAGCCTCATAGTTAGACAAAATAAAGACAATACCCACGATAATGAAGATAAAGCTCCAGATAATACGACTCTTTCCCATTTTAGCCTCCTTTCTAACCTCGTATATCGTATGTCGTGTAAAGGGTAGCAAATTTGGTGAGAGTGTCAAATTCAGATGGGGTAACCAGAAAAATCTAAAATGACAGCTCCTTGAAAATATGCTATGATGGGTCAAGTTAGCCCATAGCTGATGGCTCATAGCAAATTGGCTCACGACTGAACTTACTATGTCCTAAAAAGGAAATTCCTATATAATTGAATTAAAAAATTAAGAGAAGGTTGGTATCAATGAAGGAAAAGCCAGAAGAACTAACGAGAAAAAATTTTGTTCTGGGAGTTCTTAATGGAATTCTTTTCCATTTTGGAATCTCTTTTGCTCATCCCCATACAGTTCTTCCAGTATTCGTTAGCTTTTTTACTAGCTCCAAAGTTATCATTGGTTCTGTTGGTACCCTTTGGCCCTTTGGCTGGTCCATACCTCAGATCTTTGTAGCCAGTCTTACTGAACATTGGAAAAGAAGAAAACCTATTTATATCATGGCTGCGGTTTTAAGGTCGAGTGCATGGTTTTTTCTTTTCTTGCTTGTTTATCTTTATGCAGGAGGAAAAGCCTCTTTTTTCCTAATTAGTTTTCTCATTCTCTATGGAGCCTCCTGTCTGGCCGGAGGGTTAGGCGGCCTTCCTTTTATGGATATCGTGGGAAAGGTAATAGCTACCACCAAAAGAGGAAGATTTTTTTCCTTAAGGCTATTTTTTGGAGGGATTCTCTCAGTGGGAGGGGGTCTGGTAGTTAAATATATTCTATCTAATCCAGAGCATTTTCCTTTTCCTCATAATTATGCTCTTCTTTTCTTTCTTACTTTTTTCTGGACTTCACTAGGTGTGTTTTTGTTCATTTGTGTCAAGGAACCAACCCAGGCAGCTGCAGTAGAAAGAAGAAGTAACTTTTTCCTTTATCTTAGGAAATTACTTGGTACCTTGCGAGAGAATCAAAATTATAAGCGATTCTTCTGGGCAGTGATTTTTCTTAATTGTGGTATTATTACTCTACCCTTCTATGTCATTTATGGACGTGAGGTTCTTCGGTTTCCCTCGGCAATGGTGGGAATTTTTATCTCAGCTCAGATGATAGGAGCTGTTATTTCGGCACTTTTTTGGGGCTTTCTTTCTGATAGATATGGTAATAAGCTTGTAGTACGGCTTGCAGGACTGCTAGGAGCATTGGTTCCTTTGCTTATTATACTGGCAGCAGGCCTTCACAGAATAGCTAATCCAGGATTCTTAAGTGAAGAAATTTTCCATCAGCTTCCTCTGGCAGTCTATATAGTAGCCTTTGTTTTTATAGGAATGAACCTCAATGGTCTTTTTATTGGACAGACTAATCTTCTTCTAGAAATAGCACCGGTAAAAGAGCGAGCTACCTATATTGGAATCACTAATACAGCGATTGGACTGGTAACTCTTTTACCCCTTTTGGGAGGATACATTATCGAGTTGACCTCTTATACAGTAGCTTTTTCCTTATCTTTATTCTTAATGTTGGTAGGAATGTTTTTTACTTTTCTCATAGTTGAGCCCAGGACGTCGAGGCATAAACTCCGTTAGAAGGCTTATCCCGTTTAGAACTTGGAAATTTCTAACGGGACTTGGAAGAAACTTTAAATCCCTCCCAAGCTATTAATCCTCTCCCCTGAGGGGAGAGGATTAAGGTGAGGGGGAGCTTACTCCCCCATTATTTGAACAACCAACTCTCTGTCACGCGGACGATTGTCAAAGTCAATGAAAATGATCTGCTGCCAGGTTCCCAGCTGAAGAGATCCCTTAACAAAAGGGATTGTCAGTGACGGCCCTAAGAGAGAGGCTCTGACATGAGAATATCCATTACCATCTTTCCACCTTAAGTTGTGAGCATATTCTATTTTTTCCGAAGCTATTCGTTCAAAAGTGACTTTCAAATCTTTAACTAAACCTGGTTCATATTCCACAGTGGTCATCCCACCCGTTGCGCCAGATACAAAGACAGTAACTATACCCTGGCGAAGTTCGCTCTCCTCTACACACTGAGCTACCTTCTCCGTAATGTCAATGATGTCAGTGTGGCCCTGCGTAGCAAATTTTAGATGTTTTGTGATTACAGACATTTTCTTTTTCCCCTTTTGTGATTTTTGCGAAACAAGAAGTATATATGTAACGTACGAATTGACGTTTCTAGAAAATAAACTAGACTTAAAAGAAAATTATACACTAAACACGAAAAACGAGCAACAAGCAACGAACAACGAAAATGGAGGAGTAAAAATGGAACTGGAAAACGTTATCAAAGAAAGGCGAAGTATCCGAGCTTATGAGGATAAACCTGTTCCAGAGGAAAAGTTGAGAAAAGTTCTTGAAGCAGCTCGTCTGGTTCCCTCAGCAAACAATAGACAGCCCTGGAAATTTGTTGTGGCAAAAGAGGGTAAACGACGCCAGGAGCTAGCTCAGGCGGCAAACTACCAGACCTTTGTTGGTGAGGCACCGATAGTGATCGCTGCTGTAGCTACAAATACAGAGCATATTATGAGCTGCGGAGTTCCCAGCCACCCTGTGGATTTGGCTATAGCGGTTGACCATATGACATTAGCTGCTGTAAATGAGGGGTTGGGAACTTGCTGGATTGGCGCCTTTTCTCAAGAAAAAGTGAAAAAAATTCTGGAAATTCCTAAAGAATACCGAGTAGTTGCCCTTCTCCCCCTCGGTTACCCTAAAGAAGGAAAAGGAATAAAGGTACGCAAATCGCTCTCTGAAATAGTTTGTTATGAGACATTCCAGGAGTAGCGGTCGGACCATGCCTCTTCGTAGGTTTTAAGGTCTCTTTCTGAAAAGAGGACAAAGCGTACTTCTTCAAAGGTGTGTCTTTTAAGAAAATCCTGAATCGTAGAGAGAGCAATGCGAGCAGCACGCTCAGTGGGAAAGCCGTAAGCGCCCGTGCTAATAGAAGGAAAAGAAAGAGATTGAATACCCTTATTTTTGGCTAAAGTGAGACTGTTTTTATAGGCATTTCTCAAGAGTGTGTCCTCATTTCGTTTTCCTCCCGACCAAATCGGGCCAACCGTATGAATGACATATTTAGCTTTTAGTTTTCCTCCCCTGGTAATAACAGCCTTGCCGGTAGGGCATCCTCCTTGCCTTGCCCGAATTTTCTTGCATTCCTCAAGGATACTTGGACCACCGGCTCGATGAATTGCTCCATCCACCCCTCCCCCTCCTAAAAGAGTTGTATTGGCGGCATTGACAATTGCTTCGGTGTCCTGCTGAGTTATATCTTCTCGAATCAAGCTAAGTTTAGTTTTGCCTACTTTTGTTTCCATTGTTTATTCCTTTCTATACCTCAGATGTCATTAGAGAAGGAGAAAAGGGAGCAGAGAAAAAAGTAGTCTGTCCTTTTTTGCTGAGTGCTGAACGCTAGTTGTTGAAAGCTTACAAAAAAATTGCCGAATCCGGGTTTGTTATAAGCGTATAGGATACTGGCCATACTCTTTCGCTGCTTTATAAAAAGCCAATATATTTTCTACGCTGGTATCTGCCTGGATATTATGGGCTGGAGCTAAAACAAAACCTCCTCCGGGAGCACAATTTTTCATAAGTCTTTTTACTTCTGCCTTCACTTCGTCAAGTGTTCCAAAGGGGAGTATATTCTGCTCGTCCAGGGTGCCCCAGAGGGCCAATTTTTTGCCGTATCTTTTCTTTATGTGGACCGGGTCCATAGCACCAGGCTGAATGGGATTTATGACATTCAGGCCTATCTCATGCATCTCATCTAGAACAGCCTCACAATTACCACAACTGTGATAGGCTATCTTTATTCGGGGATTAAGCTTTTTAAACTCGCTGTAAAGCTTTGCGTATCTGGGTTTAAAATACTCTCTCCATAAAGCTAGCGATATCATCATTCCGGTTTGCATTCCTACATCATCGCCCGTCCACAACATATCAACACCTAGCTCTATAAGCTTTTTGCCGACTACTAATGGAAATTCCATCACTTTATCCATCAATGTATGAGCAAAATCCTTATTGGAAAGCATATCCATCATAAATTTGTCTAAGCCGCGGAGACCCCATGATACTTCAAATATGGTGCAAGGAATCGCTCCCACTATCCAGTAATCTTTCCCATATTTCTCAATTATCTGCCTGGACGGCTCATATCGTTTCTCATTATAAGGATCAGGAATCTTATATGAATCCAGTTTTTTCTCATTTTCTAGTGGCCTTTCTATCACTTCGGTATATGAGCCGCTCGGATTTCGGAAATACTTCCATTTGCAGCCCCATTCATCGTAATATTCAGGCTCCTCTTTCAAATAATAGCTACCAGCGAAACCATGAGTGGTGATTACCATATCATTACCCATAACAGCTCCCACATCTATTTCTTCGGGTCCCACTCTCTGGCAAAGTCTTTCCTTAATTTCAGGAACATAATCAGCCGAGACTGGCACTCTATCCGGTTCTTCGAAAGAAAGAGAGATTTTCACCCGCTCTTTAGGATTCATATTATCTTTTCCTTTTTATGTCCCTTGATACCTATTAAATTTCTACATCAGTTTTTTGAACTTCAAATTCTCCTCTCCATTCTTTAGGAATTTTTCCGTATTCAATAGCTGCTGTTCTAAAAGCTTGCAAGTTGGAAGCTGGATAAGGGAAACCATGAGCAGGAGCAAGTATATAACCACCTCCCTGAGCTAATTGAGAAATTCGCAGTTTAACCTCTTGGGTTATTTTTTCTGGAGTGCTTTTATCTAAAGTGCGAGAACTAACTGCTCCATGGAAGGCAAGATCTTTTCCAAACTCAGCCTTGATTTTTTCTATATCGTTACATTCCGGTTGAAGAGGATTAAGAATATCCAATCCCATCTCTATCAAATCAGGAATAATTTCCTCGGTATGTCCATCAGAATGTTGGAGAATGAATATGTCTTTCTTTTTACAAGCATTGTAGAGGAGTCTCTGTTGCGGTTTAATGAATTTACGCCAGAAATGGGGCCCCATTATGAGGGCTTTCTCTCCTCCCCAGTCATCACCATACCTAATTCCATCAACACCAACTTCATCAATGAGACGCTCAGTTATTCTCAATTTAACCCTAGCAATTCTATGCATTAGAATATTTACTGCTTCCGGCTCCTCCACCATCCAGATTAAAAGATTATCCATACCTGCTAGTAGCCAAGATCTTTCAAATATACCCCAACCATTATCTCCCAACAAAAGAGACTTATCCCGATCTATATCCAGAGCCATCTCCAATGCCGGTTTAGTTAAGCTGGGTATTTCCCCATCAGGAAGAGGGAAATCCTTTACCATCTCGGGATTTGTAATAGGATGCTGGTCAGGGTAGGTTCCTCCTGCCCGATCACTTAACTTCCAATGAACTCTCCAGTCGTCAAATCCTGCTTCTGAAGTACGCTCTACAAGACTATGAAAAACCACCCTCCAGGAACCGTCCACCATAGGACAGGGAACCCATTCAGGTTCCTCGCACCTTATTACCTTCATAAGATTTTCTTTTGGATTCATAACAGCTCCATGGTTCACCGCATTAAGTCACTTAAAACTAATCTCTGATGAGATTATCCGCCATCTCTTTTAACTCTGCCATTTTTCCTCCTCTCCGAAAATAAAGAATCTAAAGATAAAGATTCTAAGTTCCTGTTATTTTAATAGGTTTTTATGGATAACTTCCCTTCTTTTTTAAGTAATCATAATCACCTTTTTTGCGCACAGTTTCAAACATTGCTACAAGATTATCTACCGGGATATCAGCCTGGATATTGTGTACAGTATTGAATACAAATCCTCCGCCTTTAGCGAATATGAGCATATTATTTTCGACTTCTTTTTTTACCTCTTCAGGAGTTCCGAAAGGGAGAGTCTTTTGTGTATCAACGCCTCCACCCCAGAATACAAGCTTATCTCCATAGTTTTTTTTCAAAAAGCTAGGATCCATACCGAATGCGGATATCTGGACAGGGTTTAATATATCAACCCCAGCACTTACAAAGTCGTCTAAAAAATCTACGTCAGATCCGCAGCTATGATAAAAGGTTTTCCAATCTGTGTTTTTGTGAATCCAATCATTCATCGCTTTATGGAGTGGTTTGAAAACCTCTCTATATAAAGAGGGGGAGATAAAAGGACCGTTCTGAGCTCCAAAATCTGTCCCACCCATCACAATTATGTCAATCCGATCCTGAACAGCCTGCCTGTATAGCTTGAGATTTTTCATCTGAAGTTCAAATTGATATTGAAATATCTCTTTTATATACTGTTTTCTTGTTATCGTTGATATATACCACTCTTCTGGGTCCCTAATCCCTTTCGGATGCGGGATATGGGGACCGGGAACAATGGCTATATCTCCAAATCCTGCTCCCCAGAAATTGCCCACCAGGGAGTAGTCGGTATTCTCATAATACCATCTGGAAGTTTTTTCCAGATATTCCAGGTCTTCTTCTGTATATAAGGAGTAAGTTTGCTCAGCCCATTCTTTGGGATCGAGCCTGCTCTCATCAATTGGCCCTTGTCTTACTATTGTATCAAAATAGTATCCTCCTTTGGGCATTTTTCCAGAGGGAGGAGCATCCCTGTCCCCTTTGGGATACTGAACAATATCTCCGTTTTCAAGCACATCATACTCAAAATTTCCTGAGATTAAGACCTCTGTGCCATCAAACATTTTGAATGTTTTCCAATTTTCATTCCTGTACCCAAATATTGTTACAGGCAGTTGAATACCATATGTATCCACTCCTAATAGTTGCTTGAGCTCATCTTCCACTTCTGCGAGCATCTGAAAGGGATCATATACCTTAACCAATCCCTTTGATATACCCAGGGCATTCTTGAGTTTAGAGTAGATATTTGCCTGTATTCCTGTTACCAGTGTACTTCCTAAATCAAGAGGAACTCTATCGGCTTCTTTGCGATTAATAGCAAGTTTTACTCTTTCGCGAGATGTCATATTTTCTCTCTTCATCTTTTTAAAGGAGAGTTAAGGGAGGTTATTAAATTAAAGGGGGATAAGCTACTTTTTCACGAGCTACGAACTCACAACTACTTCGAAGGAGTTCGCCGAATCCAGGTTTAACTTATTTCTCCAGTTCTTGCTACAAGGTATAATTTATTGACAAGCTCTTCCAGGGATATATCTTTCTTTACAAATTCTCCTACAGTCCTTCCCCTATCTAAAACAACAAATCTATCTGCAGCCGGGTATACGTGATATATATTATGAGTTATGAAAATACAGGATTTTCCCTGCTCTTTTATCCCTTTTACAAAATTCAGTACTTTTTTTGTCTCTGAAAGCGATAAACCCATAGTAGGTTCGTCCAAAATAATCAACTTGGCCTTAAAATG
>DAOWIY010000069.1 GCA_030640665.1 Clostridia bacterium | reverse complement strand
GGCAAAACTTTGAGAGGTTATCATATCTATCTCCACTTGAGGATGTCTCAACAGGATCTTAACCAGCTCTGCTCCCGTATAACCCGTAGCTCCGATAATTGACACTTTCATTTTAGACTCATTCATTATTTACTCCTCTTTACCCTGTAAGAAGGCCCTTTCCTTATGACATGCCGATCTTAATGAGGCGCATGGCTCGTTCGGTAGCCTGCCTCAAAGTTTCTTTTGCTTCCTTCATAGCCTCAGCCCGAGGTAAGATTCTGTCAATACAACTAACTACCGCATCTACACCTCTTTCATACAAAGCCTCAACATCTCCTCTAATTTCTCCCCCTATAATAATGACCGGAATCTTTTCTTTTTTCGCCATTTCAGCTACCCCTACCGGGGTCTTTCCATACACAGTTTGTTCATCAATTCTTCCCTCTCCACTGATTACCAGATCGGCTCCCTTTATTCTTTCCTCCAGTCGGGAAGCCTCTATCATTAACTTTATTCCTGGCCTAAGTTCAGCTCCCAAAAAAGCTATTAAACCCGCCCCTAAACCCCCCGCTGCTCCAGCTCCCGGAATGTTTTTGACTTCCTTATTTAAATATTTTTTGATCATCATGGCAAAATGAGCGAGATTTTTTTCCAGGGTCTTCACCATCTCTGGGGTAGCACCTTTTTGTGGCCCATAAACTCTTGCCGCTCCTTTGGGTCCACATAAAGGATTGTCTACATCAGAGGCGACCAAAACCTCAGTATTTTTGACTCTGGAGTCAAGTGAGCTCATATCAATGCTTACAATTTCCCCCAAACTTCCTCCTCCAAAAGAGATTTGTTTCCCCTTTCCATTTAAAAGATTAGCTCCTAAAGCCTGAACCATACCTGCTCCCCCATCTACAGTAGCACTTCCACCAATTCCCACAATTATTCTCTTACAACCTCTATCCAGAGTTGCCTTAATCAGCTCTCCTGTTCCATAAGTAGTAGTCAGTAGAGGATTGCGCTGAGGCTGCGGGACGAGAGATAATCCAGAAGCCTGTGCCATCTCCACAATTCCAGTGAATCCATCGTCTAATATTCCAAAATGAGCCTTTATTCTTTCTCCTAAAGGGGAAGCAACTTCTTGTGATATGACCTTTCCCCCTCTAGCCTCGAGTATGGCTTCAATCGTGCCCTCTCCTCCGTCGGCAAGAGGAACCTTTATCACCTCTACTTGAGGAAAAACTCTCTTTATTCCCTCTTCAATAATCTCTGCTACCTCTTTAGCTCTGAGGCTTTCCTTAAAAGAATCCGGTGCTACCACAATCTTCATTTTATCACCTGTGTGCCGATTTCCCTATGGGTAAAAATCTCCAAACAAGAGGGAATGAGGGACCTTTCCCCTTTCATCAAAGTAATATCTTCTATAATCAACTCTCCTCGATTATGATCTCCCCACTGTATTTTGCTACTACCGTCTTTGCGAAAAACTTTCGAATATAGGGGAGTGTCTCTACTAAAATTTGTGCTCGATTTATTACTCTTTCTATATTCGTCCTCTCCGATAAACGATAACTATTTTGTGAAATTTGTCAATTGGCTAATTTTTTTTAGGGGGTTGACAAGAAAGAAATTATGTATATAATAGACAGTAGACAATAGACAATATTCAGGAAGAATGAGGGAGAAATGAGATGCCTATATCTGAATTGAAAGTAAAAACAGATCTATCGGCAGCCAGATTAATGAGTGAGGAAATTGCTGATGTTCTGAGAGAAAATATTATCTCCGGAAATTTCAATCCTGGAGAAAAAGTGAATGAATATCAGATTGCTAAGTTACTAAATATTTCTCGTCCTCCCATAAGGGAAGCTTTTCGGCTCCTGGCGGCGGAGGGTTTAATCACTTTGGTGCCAAGGAAAGGAGCATTTGTTTTGGAGCTCTCTATACGGGAAGTTAAGGAAATCTATGAGATGAAAAGTATGATGGAAAGTTTCGCCATTAGATTAGCTATTCATACCGTAGAGGAAAAGAAAATATCTGAGATAGATTCAGTTCTTAACCTAATGGAGAAAAGTATAAAAGAAAATAATTTTAAAAAGATTCAAAAATTAAACATTGAATTTCATCGAAAGATTATAGAGATGAGTAAGAATCAAAAGCTTATTCATTTCTATGAAAGTATAATCTTGCCTATAAGAAAATACCAAAGATTAGGGCTTTCTGCACCCTCATCCTGGGAAGTGTCTCTTGGCGAACACAGAGACATTGTTAAAGCAATCAGATCTAAAAATATTGAACTTGCAGAAAAATTAACTCGAGAACACACTATGAGAGCTACACTTAGAGTTATTGAGCAGTTAAAGCGCCGAAAAGGAAGTTAATAGTTAATAAATGAAGATAAGTTGCGGCTGGATTTATGCAATAAGCAAATATGGGTATCCTCCCAGCCTGGGTGATACTTACAAGGCAATCGAAGAGATGGCCGAGATGGGATTCAAGAACATTGAACTTGAAGGCATAGGCGAAGAAAATCTCAAAGAAATTGTTAAGGATAAGGAAAAATTAAAGAAAATAGTTGAGGATTTAGACCTAAGAGTGGTAAACTTCTGCCCTGTTTTGCCTGATATTGTGAGTGTGGAGAAAGAAAGAAGAGATAAAGCTGTGCAGTTATTTAAAATTGGAATCGATACAGCAAGATATTTCAATTGTCTAACTATTCAGACAGATAGTTTTACCCCATCGCTAAAGTTCATTGGTGAGGCTCCTTATAAGAAAGGGTCAAGTTATGGGAAAGAGTATAAAGTTAAATTAGAGCCTGATTTTAACTGGCAAGAGCAATGGAAGGCGCTGGTAGATACCTTTGCTCATTGCACTTCCCTGGCTAAAGATGCCGGATTAAAATTCTGTTTAGAGCCAAGGGTAGGTGAGCTTATTAGCAATACAGATGCAGTACTTAGATTAATAGATGCTATTGGAGATAATAATTTTGGTGTACTTTTTGATACTGCCCATCAACATGCTCAAAAGGAGCTGCTTCCTTTGAGTATAGAGAAATTAGGAAAGAGAATCTTTTATTTACATGTTGCTGACAATGATGGGAGGGATAATGAACATCTTGCTTTGGGCAAGGGAATAATTGATTGGGAGGAGTTCTTTTCTGCTTTAAAGAAGCACCAATTCGATGGATATGTAGCTATTGATGTAGGAGGTAATATCCCCAATCTTAGGGAAGAGGTAATAAAATCTAAAAAGTATTTAGAGGAATTAGGAGAAAAAATTAAATTTTAAAAAAGAGTTTCGGAACGTTGTTGGAAGATAAAGCTTAAAATTAATGTTTCATTGGCCTAAGAGTTACTAAATTCCGAGAAATAAAAGAGGGGAGGTGAGGAATGGAGGAAAAAAATCTCTCGGATATTTAAATCACAAAAAAGGAGAATAAGATGAAGAGTAAGTTTTTGGTGGTGTTACTAGTTTTGAGCTTGATGAGTCTCTGGGGTGGGATGGCTTTAGCCGAGACTACAATAACGGCCTGGTGGACAGTACGAGAACCTATAATGGATTATAGCAGAGAAGAGCTGCAAAAATTTGAACTAGAACACCCTGATATCAAGGTGGAATTGGTAGGTATACCTGAGGACGCAGTACAACAGAAATTGTTAGCGGGTGCTGCAGCGGGGGCAGAAGGGCCGGATATTGTCTATATAGATGAGAATGTGTTCAAAGTTATGGTTAATGCAGAGGTGTTGCAACCCATTCCCGAGGAGGTGTACACTGAAGAACAGATTTTTGAAATGTACGGCCCTAAAGTTACCATGTACAAATTGGATGGCAAATACTATGGATTCCCCAATGGAGATATGGCAGCTGTGTTGTTCTATAATCCGGAAATGCTGAAAGATTATGGTTACAG
>DAOWIY010000078.1 GCA_030640665.1 Clostridia bacterium | reverse complement strand
ACTGGAGAAAAAGAAACTGAGCGAAGAGAAGAAGATAAGGAGAATAGCTCCTCCTTCCAGGGTTATTCTTCCTCTCTCTCAACATACGGGGGCTCCTTGTGAGGCTCTAGTTAAGAAGGGGGATGTGGTGAAGGAAGGAGAAAAGATTGCCGATAGCAGCTCTTTTGTCTCCAGCCCCATTCATGCCAGTATATCGGGAAAAGTAAGCTCTATTGAAAAGATGCCCCATCCTCTTGGAGGTGAGATTACCTCTATAATCATTGAAAGAGAAAATAATGATGAGAGAAAAGTCTGGGATAAAGTAGCGGTGCCATTTATGGCACAATTATCGGATGAATCCGACCGCTACAAAAATGAAAGAGAAGATGCTGATGAGAGCACTGAAGAAAATAAGGCAAGAAGCGAAGTTGATATTTCTTCATTAGAACCTACAGAGATAAGAAGTAAAATCCGAGAGGCAGGAATAGTAGGATTAGGAGGAGCTGCTTTTCCTACCCATGTCAAGCTTAGCCCTCCTGAAGATAAACCCATCGAGGCTGTAATTTTAAATGGCTGTGAGTGTGAGCCTTATCTAACCAGTGATCATCGCCTCATGCTGGAGAGAGCCGATGATTGTATTTATGGCTTAAAGGTTATTATGAAAGCAACTGGTGCTAAATTAGGCTATGTGGGTATCGAGAATAATAAACCGGGAGCTATAGCTCTATTTAGGGAAAAATTAAAAGGTGAAGATAATATTGAAGTAGTCTCTCTTAAAACTAAGTATCCCCAGGGGGGAGAGAAAATGCTCATTAAGGCTATTCTAAATAGAGAAGTTCCTTCTTTGGTTTCAAATGGAACAACTTCACGAACAGGATTGCCTTTAGATGTGGGGGTGGTAGTGAATAATGTGGGGACAGCTGTAGCTATTACTGAGGCCATAAAATGGGATAAGCCTTTATTGGAAAGAGTAGTTACCGTAACTGGTTCAGCAGTAAAAAATCCTTCTAATTTATTAGTTCCCCTAGGAACTTCTTTCTCTCATCTTATAGATGAATGCGGTGGTCTAAGGAAAAAGGCAAGTAAGATCATAATGGGTGGTCCAATGATGGGAATAAGTCAATACATCCTGGAGGTTCCTGTAATCAAGGGAACAAGCGGTATTCTAATATTAACCAGGAAAGAGATACTATTTAAGGAAGAAGGACCTTGCATTAAATGCAGCCAGTGTATAGATCATTGCCCCATGGGTCTTCTTCCTACCACTTTAGCTCGTTTGGTGAAAAGAGAAATGTGGGATAGTTTAAAGGATTATAATATTATGGATTGCATTGAATGCGGCTGCTGCACCTATGTCTGCCCTTCTAAAATTCCCCTGGTACACTACATTAAACTTGGTAAGTTGCAGGTTCAAAAGCAGGCCACTTCAAAGGCTTAATTTCTTTCCTCGCAATGCCTTAAGAACTACCTTGAACTCCTCCAATTTCAAAAGGTAAGCCAAAAAGGAAAAAATAACTACTCCTAGTGTGATGGCAATACCAACCTGAGCAATTTGAGATGCTAGAGGAGATAGTCCCAATAAAGGAGGGATGCCCTTAAGTAAAAGATAAACCACCATTCCCATTATAGCTGTGATAAAGCTAATCTTTACCAGAGAGGAAAGAATCTTTTTTCCCTCCAGTCGTTTTAATTTTCTTCTCAATAAGAAAAACAAGACTATTACGTTGAAAATCATAGAAAGTGAGGTAGCTAAGGCTAACCCGCTGTGTTTTAGTGGTGAAATCAAAAGGAAGTTAAGCCCAACATTTAGAATTAATACCAACATGGATACCTTCACCGGAGTAAGAACATCCTGTAGAGAATAAAAGGCTCTTGTGAGAACCATAACTTCACCCATAGCCAATAATCCCAGAGAGTAATAAAATAGAGCTTGAGAGGTCATAAGAGTATTCTCGGAAATAAAAGCTCCATGTTCAAAGAGTAGAGAAATGAGAGGCCCTTTAACTAAAATCAAGCCAATGCTGGAAGGAATTAAAACCAATAAAACCATCCTTACCCCTAAGGAAAGCGTTTCCCTTAGTTCGCCCACTTTGTTTGTAGCAGCCAGAGAAGAGAGGGTGGGGAAGATAGCCGTGGATAAAGCTATGGCGAAAAGACCCAAAGGAAATTGAATCAATCTCATAGCGTACAGGAGAGCTGAGATGCTGCCTGGAGCAAGAGTAGAAGCGAAGATACGATTAATTATTATATTAGCCTGTAAGGTTATCCCTCCTAAAGTAGCTGGCCCTATTAACCTGGCAATTTTACGTACCCCCGGGTCGTTAAAGGATAAAAGGGGACGATATCTGAATCCTCTTTTTATCAAGGGTGGTACCTGAATGAGGAGCTGCATTCCTCCTCCTATTACTACTCCTATGGCCAGACTATAGATTCCATACCGAGATGATAATAGAAAGACAGATAAGATAACAGCTGCGCTAAAAAAAAGAGGAGCAAAAGCAGGAGTGGCAAAATGTCCCTTGCAGTTAAGGATAGCCATTGTCAGAGCAGCCAGGCTGATAAAAAACAAAAAGGGAAACATAACCTGAGTTAACTTAATAGCCAGATGCATCTGGGAAGGAACCTCTCTGAAGCCAACAGCTAAATAAGGCACATATCCCCAGGCAAAAAAGATTCCTATCCCTACTACAGCCAATAAGAGCAAAATAAGAATATTAAGGACATTATTAGCTAGTCTTTTTGCCTCCTTCTCCCCTTTTTTGGAGAGCCATTCACTGAAGACAGGGATAAAAGCGGTACTCAATGCTCCTTCCGCTAGAAGTAATCTAAAGAAATTAGGTAGAGTAAAACCAATCCAGAAAGCATCTGTAGCCGCTGAATAGCCAAATACATAAGCGATGACCTGAAGTCTCACCAGACCAAGAATACGAGAGAACAAAGTTCCCAACCCTACTATTCCAGCTGCTTTGATTACCTTATCTTTATTCAAGTTGCTCTCCATAGGTTGCAAAATTTTGCTAATGTGGTATAGTAGTTTTAATTGATTAACTTCACCCTTAGAGTGAAGGTTTGCCAGGAGATAACTATGCCCATTCTTAAATCAAGCAAAAAAAGAGCCAAACAGGATCAACGAAAAAGAGAACGCAATCAAGGTATAAAGAGACAAACCAAAACTCGTATCGGGAAGTTAAAGGAGTTAATCAATCAGGGAAAAAACGAAGAGGTAAAAAAATCTCTTCCTTCCGTTGTAAGTCTTATCGATAAAGCAGTATCTAAAGGGGTCTGGCATAAAAATAAAGCAGATCGAGAAAAATCTAAACTTATGAAAAAATTAGGGTAAAGGTACGCTATCTTTTACCACTTCCAGGGAATAATAGGGAATCATATTCTCCTCTAACCACTTTAGGGATTCTAAGGGTGAGAGTCTCCAGCAGGTAGGACAGGGAGAAAGAATCTCCACCAGGGAAAATCGATTTTTTTCTATCTGAAGATGAAAAGACTTCTTTATAGCTTTTTTAGTTTTTCTTATATTAACAGGATTATTTACAGCTATCCGTTCTAAATAAGCAACTCCAGGAAGAGAGGAGAGCAACTCGCACACTTTTAAAGGATAACCCGCTTCTTTGGCATCTCTTCCAAAAGGAGTGGTGGTTGTCTTCTGGCCTAACAAAGTAGTGGGAGCCATCTGGCCCCCGGTCATTCCATAGGTAGCATTGTTGATAAAGATTACACTGAAGGGCTCTCCCCGAGAAGCAGCATGCACAATCTCCGCCGTTCCTATAGAGGCTAGATCTCCATCCCCTTGGTAAGTAAAAACTACCTTTTCGGTCTGGACCCTTTTTATCCCTGTAGCTACAGCAGGTGCTCTACCATGAGCTACTTCCACCATATCAAAGTAGAAGTAATCATAGGCAATTACCGAACAGCCTACCGGACAGATACCGATTGTCTTTTCCCTTATTCTCAACTCATCCACTATCTCACAAATTAGCCGGTGTACAATTCCATGACCGCATCCTGGGCAATAATGAGTGGGCGAGTTCCTCATTGACTCTGGTCTCTTGAATCCTATCCTCACCTATCCCCTCCATTCTTCCCAAATCAAACGGACCAGCTCCCGCCCAATTTTCCTACAGGTCTCATTTTTAGCCTCATCCTCAGTCTGGAATATCCCTACTAAAGAATAAACGGTCATCTCTTCTATCTCCCTCTCTTCTGCCTCCTCTAGAACTTCCTTCTCTCCTGTCGAGATTAATGAAACCACAACAACTATCCTTACTCTATATTCCTCTGCCCCTGCTGCTCCAGATAGTAACTCTTTCCCATCATAATAGGCAATCTTCCCTTCTAAAATCAAATCAGCTTCATTCTCCTCTATTATATCTAGCTGTCCATCGAGAAGAAATTCCTCTTTTACTAAGTTGGTAAGGGTTTCCTCAAGTCCATATTCAAAGGTTTCGTTAAGGAAAGTAGGTATAGCAATCTTTGAGATACTGGAAGGAAAAGGGGGTTGCCACTGATAACGACAACCTCCAAAGAGAACCAAGAGTGAGAATAAAATAACTACCCCTAGCTTCAACAACTTAATTTTCTCTTGCATAAGTCCTCCCCTCTAATTAAGTTTTCTTTTCAGATCCCTTTTTTCCAGAAAAAAGTCCTTTGCTAAAGGCTTTCATGATATCAATAGGTAAAGGAAAAACTATGGTAGAGTTCTGTTCTGTAGCTATATCAGATAAGGTTTGCAGGTATCTTAATTGGATAGCCTGAGGATATTTGCCAATAATTTTTGCTGCCTGGGACAGTTT
>DAOWIY010000068.1 GCA_030640665.1 Clostridia bacterium | reverse complement strand
TTTTCCTCTCTTTCCAGCAATATAGCCTCAAGAGGGCAGGCATCTACACAAGCTCCGCAGAAAGTACAGCTATCGAGTATCTTCGCCTTCTTATTTTCTACTTTAATAGCAGAAAAAGGACAACTAGGAATACATTCCTTGCAGCCGGTACATTTTTCAATCAATATTTGGATTCTAGCCATTAAACAATCTCTCCTAGATGAGCTTCATCTTCTTCATCTCTTTAATTAGTTTATCCGCCACCTGGGAGGTCTCCCCTGAAAGAATCTCGCCCTTTTGAAGGGACTGAGGAATGAAAATCTCAATTACCTGAGTAGGAGAACCATCCAGTCCTATTTTTTCTTTTTCTAAAGATAAATCCTGGCAAGTCCAGATAGATACCTTCTCTCTTTTTGCCTTGAGAAGCCCCTTAAGAGAAGGATAGCGAGGGTCATTTATATCTTTGGTTACGGTAACTAAAACAGGAAGAGGTGTTTCCACCACCTCAAAGGAATCCTCGAGAACCCGCTCTACTCTTATCTTGCTATCGTCAATTTCTATCTTTCTAGCATAGGTTATTTGAGGTATACCTAACCACTCGGCAACTCCCGGTCCTACTTGAGCTGTGTCTCCATCAATAGCCTGCTTTCCTGAAAGAACCAGGTCAAACTCTCCTATCTTTTTAATAGCCATAGCCAGGGTATAAGAAGTGGCTAAAGTATCTGATCCAGCAAAAGCTTTATCTGATAAAAGCACAGCTTCATCAACCCCCATAGCTAAAGCCTTCCTTAAAGCTTCCTCTGCTTGAGGAGGGCCCATAGAAAGGGCAATTACCCTTCCACCCTTTTTTTCCTTTAGCCTCAAGGCTTCCTCAATAGCATTTTCATCAAAGGGATTTATTATACTGGGCACCCCTTCCCTGATTAAGGTGTTAGTTTGAGAATTTATCCTTACTTTCCCTAACTCTTCTGTATCTGGAACTTGCTTGATACAGACAATGATGCGCATAGTTTATTCCTTTAGAATCAAACTGGCAATGACCCCCCTTTGAATTTCGGAGGTTCCCTCAATAATCTCAAAAAGCTTTGCCTCCCGCATGTAGCGCTCTACTGGATAATCCTTGGTGTAGCCGTATCCTCCAAAAACCTGAACCGCCTTAGTAGTCACCCTCATAGCCACCTCTGAGGCATAGAGTTTACCCATAGAAGAAATCTTTTCAAAAGGTTCACCCTCATCCAAAAGCCAGGCCGCACGATATAGAAGATACTTAGCCGCCTCTATCTGGGTGGCCATATCAGCCAGAGTATGTTGAATAGCTTGAAAACTGGAGATAGATTTGCCAAACTGTATGCGCTGTTTCGAATATTCCTTTGCTTTCTCAAAGGCAGCTTCAGCTACCCCTAAAGCTCCAATCCCCACTCCAATCCTGCCCGCAGCAAAAGTCCGCATAGCCACTCTAAATCCCCTTTTTTCCTTAAATAAAAGATTTTCTAGAGGAATCTTGCAGTTATCAAAAATTAACTCTACATTGGGCAGGGCACTCAGTCCCATTTTCTCGAAATGCTGCCCGAAGGCAAATCCAGAATTTCCTTTTTCCACAATAAAAGCAGTTAACCCCCGCGCTCCCCGAGATTTATCCATATTAGCAATGACAATATAGGTATCAGCCACCTCCCCATTAGTAATAAAAATCTTATTCCCATCAAGGACATAATGGTTTTCTTCCTTTTTGGCCGTCATTTGAACATTTCCTGCGTCTGAACCAGCCTCTGGCTCAGTTAAAGCAAAAGCACCTAACGATTCACCCTTAGCTAGAGGAGGAAGAAACTTATTTTTCTGCTCTTCACTGCCAAACTGTAAAAGAGGATAGGTACAAAGTAGATTTGCCCCGAAAATTAAACCAGTGGTGGCACAGGCTCTGGAAATCTTCTCTGAGATTAAAGCCCATGTAAGATACCCCATTCCTAATCCGCCATATTTTTCAGGGATAGTAATGCCAAATAAGTCAAGTTCGGCTAACTTTTTTATATTCTCGGCAGGAAACTCTCCTTTGGTAGAAACTTCATCAGCACGAGGAGCAAATTCTTTTTCACAAACTTCCTCTACCAGTCCCAAAATCATCTTTTGATCATCACTTAAGGTAAAATCCACTTTTCCTTCCTCCTTATTTTTCAGATTTTTTCTAGTAGTTTCAAAAGGATGGCCTTCTGGCCATAAAGTCGATTCTCCGCCTGCTCAAATATAATCGAATTTGGACTTTCTATGACCTGGCGAGTTATTTCATATCCTTCATGAATAGGCATATCATGCATAATTAGAACATCTCTATCCTTTAATAAATCCTGGTTAAGCTGGTAAGGCTTAAGTTTCTCTATTCTTTTCTCTTTCTCTTTTTTAAATTTAGGGTCTGAAAAGAGTTCCATGTCTATCCAGGTATCAGTATAGACAATGTCTGCCTCTTTAACTGCTTCTTTTATATTTAAAGTAGTGTAATAAAGCCCACTTTTTTCTGCCTCTTCTATAAGCCCTCTATCCAGACTCGGCTGATGAATTACGGGAGCTACCACGGTAATTTTCATCCCTACTTTGATTGAGCCAATAATTAAAGAGTTACAGACGTTATTTTGTACCCCTACATATACCAGATTCAACCCTTTTAACCTGTCTTTTTTTTCCTTAATAGTCACCAAATCACAGAGAGTCTGGCAGGGATGATATTTCTCTGTGCAGCCATTGATCACAGGTACCCTTGAAGCCTCACCAGTCTTTTCCAAATCCTGGTGTTTTAAAAGGCGAGCCATTATAATATCAACATTACGGGAAAGATATCTTACCTCATCCCTTATCTCTGCTAAGGTGAAATTAGTAGTCTTCCAATTCAGGAAAATTGCGTGTCCTCCCAGTTGAGTCATAGCTGCTTCAAAAGAAACACGTGTCCTGGTAGAAGTCTTTTGAAAAAGCATAGCTAGTGTTTGGCCATTTAAAAGCTCAGCATATCTTTTTGGATTTTGCTTTATAGTAATGGCTTCCTCTATAGTATTTATTAAATCTTCCCTGGACCAGTCTTTAAGAGTTAATAAATCTCTTTTATTCATTTTTCTCCTTTCGCTTCAATTCTAAAGATGAAATTCTACAATATCGCCATCCTCTAAGGGATGATTTCTGTCAACTTGTTGGCCACTGAATTTACTTGAACCCCACATTTTAGCATATTTTAATTTATAGGCAAAATCCTTATGAATGACTCTGGCTGCATCTATAAGTATACTTCTCTTCTTTAAGACAATGGGATCCATCATATCGGCTGGTTTTCCCGGCTCTTTTGTATATACCCGAATAATATTTAACTCTTCATAAATCTTTTTCTTGAGTTCCTCTAGCCCTTCTAAATTTTTTGCGGAAACAGAAACTATAGAAAAATTCTCACCGTGGAGTTCTTTCAGCATTTGAAATCTTTCCTCAGCACCTTCTAAATCACTCTTGTTGCCTAAAATCATAGTTTTTTTACAAAACTTATCGCTTAACTCATCGTTCTCTACTTCCTCTTCTTTTGCCGTCAACCTGATCCTTGACTCATCCAATTTTTTCAGCACCATATCCATCTCTTCAAGGATATCCTCACTTCCCAGATCAACAACTAGTATAACATAATCAGCGTATTTAATAATTTCTGGCAGCCACGGTTCTATAAATTCATCCGTTATAGGAGGAGTATCTACTAACTGGATCTTTATATTTTCAAAAGACATCATTCCCACAAGGGGCTCGTGCGTGGTAAAAGGATAAGGAGCCACCTCGGGAGTAGCATTGGTAAGACTAGCCACTAATTGAGACTTTCCCACGTTAAGCGAGCCTATAATCACCACCTGAGCAGCTCCCTGTTTGTCTACATGACGACTATAGGTACTTTTACCAGTTTTTTTCTTTTTCTGTATTTCCTTTTTTAACTGAGATATCTTTGCCTTGAGGTCCCCCTGGAGTTTATCTGTTCCTTTATGTTTGGGCATAATAGCCCACATCTTTTTAAGAATAGCTAACTTTTCCTGATTAGTTTTAGCTAGCCTGTATCTTTCCTCGGCTTCGTAGTATTGAGGAGGTAAATTTGCCGGCATAACTCATAATCTCCCGTTTTCATTATACTATCTAGAAAGATTATAACATATTTCAAGCATAATATCAAAGTTTATACCCTATTTTTCTCAAAAATTCTTTGCGTACTTTGACATCCTTTTCTGTTTCCACTCCTTTAGGTCTAAATCCATCTATGACTCCCATAATTCCTCTCCCTTGAGGTGTTTGGGCTATTACCACCTCTACTGGATTGGCCGTAGCACAGAGTATAGAACAGACCTCCCGGCAGTTCTTGATACCATTGAGAACGTTTACTGGAAATATTTCCTTTAATAAGATAACAAAAGTGTGCCCTGCCCCCAGAGCAGTGGCATTTTTAATAGCTACTGACTTTAGCTCCTCATCGTTCCCCTCTGCCCTTACCAGGCAGGGACCTGATGCCTCACAGAAAGCGATGCCAAATTTCCCATTAGGTACAGAATTAACCATTACCTCATAAAGATCCTCTACTGTTTTGATAAAGTGAGTTCGCCCAATGATAACATTAGCCTGAGCAGGAATTTCCATCTTCACTGTTTCAAACCTCATCTCAACCTCCTCGCATTGTTTTCTTTTTCAGAAGATATTTCTTTAAGGATTTCTCTAGTTTCCCCGTCTCTTTTTCAATTGTTCTAAGAATCCTTTCTTTTCCCTCCCTTAAAAGGTCAATTGTGTTGGGAATGGCGACGTCGGCTATTGTATGAGCAGTATCTATGGCTTTAAGTTTTTCTTTCAAGAGGCCCTTATCCCTGCATTGTTTAAAGAATTTATCGAAAATTCTCTCAACCCTTTTTTCTCCTAATCTTTTTCTAAAGACAGTGAGGGAAGTATAATCAGGAATAACATCCTTAGCCTTCAATCCTACAAAATATCTAAAAAGAACATTAAATTTTAGCTGTTTTACAACCTCTACATCAGAGAGATTATAGTGGAATTTCAAAAAAAGAATCTTAAACATCGCTTCAGGAGGATAGGAAGTTCTCCCCTTCTCTTTTGCATAAAGACCTTTTACCTCCTTCTCGATAAAGGAAAAATCCACTTTTTTCCTTATTTTGAGAAGTTCGTGCTCTTTAGGTAGAAAGCACTCTTCAATGTAGGAGTCGAAGAAATTTCCTTGAGGATCGGTTTTTCCTAACATTTAAATTTCCTCCTTAATTGTCTATCACCATTAAGAAGATGAAAAAACTTGCTAAATTTGTCACGTTTTAAATAAATTTACTCCGGGAATGAGTTGAAAATGGACGTCGAGTGTAAATATCTCAAGGTTATGGTGAATAGCAAGCACAGCAGGGAAAATATCCGTAAGAGGGATAAGGTGACCCTTCTGGCGAAGTTCCAGGGAAATATTTCCAGCTTCTTCCCATAACTCTCGGCCCATTTCTATATAAGGAAGGCCAAGAAGTGCTTTTGTCACCATCATGCGTTCTTCTTCATTTTTTATGCCTTGAAGTAATTCAGAGAGTATAACTCCACAGAGATAAGCCTGGTTGGATTTAATAAGTTTTTTTACCCTATTAACTAAGTTTGCCTCTCGATTTCGGAAAAATTCGATCCACACCGAAGTATCAATCAGTACGCCGATCTCTTTTGGATTCTTCAATTTCTGCATTCTCTAACTCCTCGGTAATATCTTCGACTTCTATCTTTCCAGGCAGTGAAAGTAATAACTCTATTTTCTTTCTCCTTACCGTCTCTCTTAGAACAATCTCAACAGCCTTTGAGATGGTCTTTTCCTTGCAAAGCTCTTTTACTTCACAAAGAAGTTCTTGAGGTAAGTTCAGAGTAGTTCTCATCTTGCGCACCTCCTTTATATCATCATAATTATACATCAATTATTGATGAATGTCAAGATCATAAACTGACTTCTAACATTGCTTTTCCTTTTTAATTTGATAAACTATATAAATTAATCTAGAAGAGGTGAACATTGATAGTGATATACCTCACTAGCAGGTGAAATAAACCTCAGGACACAAAATAAAATCCATGAGAATAAAGAGTAATCTAAGCAGGTTAAAGCCTTATTTATTAAGGCATAAGAAAGATTTGATATTAGGATTTATTTTCGCTGTAGGTGCCAGTTTGCTTGCCCTTTTAATTCCTTATGTATTACGCTGCGTCATAGATGGCCTGAAGACACTGGTGAATAAAGAGACATTACTCCTGTATGCCCTCTTCATAGTCTCCATTTCAATCATAGGAGGACTCTTTCGATATTTGACCACCCGCAGATTAATGGGAATTGCTTTTGGAATCGAATATGAACTACGCAATGAACTACTTAATCATCTGCAAAAGCTATCTTTATCTTATTTTCATAAAATGAAAACGGGAGACATTATGGCTCGCGCTACTAATGATTTAAAAGCGGTACGAATGCTCCTGGGTCATGGCATTCGCAATTTCCTAAATACAATAATTATGGGCTCGGGGGCTATTATTTTAATGCTGATGATTGATTATAAATTGACTCTTTATTCGTTGATACCGCTGCCAATTTTAACCACAGCTGTTAGCATTTTCAGCTCTAGAATATTTCACCGTTTTCAAAAAGTGCAGGAGCAATTCTCCAGTATCAGTACAGGAGTACAAGAGAATTTAAGCGGGATACGGGTAGTAAAAGCATATGTTCAAGAAGAGAACGAAAAAAGAAAATTTAGGAAGCTGAATCAAAACTATATGGATAAAAATATGTCTCTGGCAAAGATTTGGGGACTATTCTTTCCCTTCATCATGCTTATTGCTGGTATAGGGATGGTAATTGTTTTATGGTTTGGCGGACAACAAGTTATCATGGATAAAATTACTCTGGGTCAATTTGTACAATTCACTGGATACCTAATGATGCTCACCTGGCCTATGATGGCTCTAGGTTGGGTAATTAATTTGATGCAAAGAGGTTCTGCCTCTATGGCCAGGCTCATAGAAATACTGGATCAAGTGCCGGAAATTAAAGATAGTGAATACACCCAGGACATTCGGACTCTTAAAGGAGAAATTGAATTTAAAAACATAAGTTTTGCCTATGATGGAAAAGTGGTATTGAAAAATATTAATTTGAAGATACCCAAAGGGATAACTATTGGCATCATAGGCCCCACAGGATCGGGTAAAACCACCCTGATTAACTTAATTCCTCGCCTGCTGGAGGCAAGGAAAGGCTCTCTTGCCATTGATGGGGTAGACATCAAAACTATACCCCTTAAAGTCCTGCGTAAAAACATTGGTTATGTTCCCCAGGAAACTTTTCTTTTCTCAGAAAGCGTCAAGGAGAACATTATCTATGGATTAGAGGATTTTGATGAGGCAAAATTAAGGCGGGCTGCCAGTATCTCAGCACTGAGTGACGAGATTGAAAGGTTCCCTCAAAGATATGAAACTACAGTGGGAGAAAGGGGAGTAACTCTTTCCGGCGGCCAAAAACAAAGAACCGCTCTTTCCAGAGCCATTATTCGTGAGCCCAAGATTCTCATTCTTGACGATGCCTTCTCCAATGTGGATGTCCATACCGAGGAGAAAATCCTGAAAGAGCTTCATAAGTTCCGCAAAGGGCGAACCTGTATTCTAGTATCACATCGAATATCCACTATCCAGAATGCTGATTTACTAGCAGTACTTAAGGATGGTCAAATTATAGAACAAGGCACTCATAAAGAGCTCATAGCCAGAGATGGTATCTATGCTAATATGTACCGCCAGCAGCAACTAGAGGAAGAGCTAGAAAAAATGTAGCTAAGGGATTAATTCATGCATCACTATCACACAGAAGAAGAAATATTAGGAAAAGCATACGATAGCCGTCTAATGCGTCGATTAATCAAATACCTGTTTCCTTATAAGTTATACGTAGCTCTCTCTATCATTTTACTTCTATTTATCTCTGTTTTACAACTGGCAGGGCCGTATCTTACTAAAATTGCCATTGACCGTTACATAGCTACCCGGGATATCTTGGGTTTATCCCGTATCGCTCTCATATTCCTGGCTATCCTCATAGTAACCTTTTTCCTGCGTTATCTTCAGATTTATCTTATGCAATTTGTCGGTCAAAAGGTAATGTTTGATATAAGAATGAAACTCTTTTCTCA
>DAOWIY010000011.1 GCA_030640665.1 Clostridia bacterium | reverse complement strand
CTTGTACTTGGTAGTCTTTCTCTTTTAGAATTTCCCAAGCCTGGACGGCGCGCTGAAGCATACTTCCCATAGAAATGATTGCCGCCTGAGCGCCTCGCCGCACTAAATCTGCTTTCCCATACTGAAACTCGTAATCCTCAGCGAAAAAGGGTCTGCCATCCTCTGAAAGGATTGCAGAAAGCTTGGAGCGACCCATCCCCACAAAAAAATTACCCCATACACTGGCTATGTAACGAATAACCCTATCAGTCTGATTGGGATCAGCAGGGATGATAATCTTATACCCATAAAGATTGTTGATTATTCCTATGTAGTCAATACATTGATGAGTTTTTCCATCCTGACCTACATCAATTCCGTTATGGGTGCAAATAAGCTTCAAATTGGTCTGATTAATATCATTCAAGCGGTGCTGATTATAGGTTTCATCAACGCCAAAAACGCCAAAGTCAGCAAAGAAAGTAACTACACCCTGGGTGGATAAGGCTCCAGCTATAGTAGCTGTATTATGTTCTTGAATTCCTGCCTGGAAAAAATAGTCTGAGCACGCAGCAGCAAATTTATCAGTTTTTACTGAGCCGATAAGATCGCAGTCCAGCACAGCAATAGGGGTAAAACCCTTATGAGGTGAGTTAAGTTGGCCTAGATCCTTCAGGGCCCTGCCAAAGGCGCTTCGATTATCAGTTTTTTCTTCTTTGCTGTAAGTATGAGGTTTACCAGAGACTATATTTATCTTCGGTAGAGGCTGTTGGTCAGCAGGGGTTTCTCCCTTCGATTTTTCTCTTAGATGGGAGTATTTATCTAAATCATCAGAAAGACCAAGCTCTGATAAGGCAATCCTGCATTCTTCTAAAGATAAGGGCTTGCCGTGAAACTCAAATTTATCCTCCATAAAAGATATCCCTTTCCCCATGATAGTTTGAGCCATAATAGCCACTGGCGATTTTTTGCGGCTCACCGCCTCCCGCAAAGCCTGATAAATCTCTTGGTAGTTATGGCCGTTGATCTCCAGAACAT
This sequence comes from Clostridia bacterium, assembly GCA_030640665.1. Taxonomy (GTDB): domain Bacteria; phylum Aerophobota; class Aerophobia; order Aerophobales; family AE-B3A; genus JAUWRC01. The sequence goes on along the minus strand of DAOWIY010000011.1, from coordinate 11,352 downwards.
CCCACCCATCTGCAAGATAACCTGCCTTAATATTTTGAGGCATAATTTTTTCAAGAGAGCCGCTGAGTTGTAGGCGGTTATAGTCAATAATTACCGTAATGTTATTCAATCCGAACTTTTTGGTAAAACGCCTTGCCTCTCCTACTTGGCCTTTTGACTGTTCTCCATCACTCATAACTACAAAAACCTGATAGTTTTTATGGTGGAGTCCGGCTGCTAAGGCGAAGCCACAGCCAGCAGAAAGACCCTGACCAAGATTGCCGCTGCTCCATTCAACGCCAGGAACTCCCCGTTCTACATGGCCCTCAAAGATAGTTCCTGCTTTTCGAAACTCAATAATAACTCTATCTATATCAAAAAAGCCCGATCGAGCTAAACCAGCATATACTCCGGGAGAAGTGTGCCCATGACTAACTACAATGCGGTCACGCTCAGGATAGTAAGGATCGCTTGGATCTATATTAGCACATGAATATAAAGTCAGGTAAATATCTATACTGGATATCGACCCTCCAGGATGACCTGATTTAGCTAGAGTGGTCATCTTTAGAATATCCCCCCGGGCAAGTCTGGCTAATTCTTTTAATCTGGCTATCTTTCCTTCATCCAGTTTTTCTTTTTCAAATCCCCATCTCATTTCAGATTATCCTCCTTTTCGCTTTTAACCATAATAGTAGCGCTGGTAATGACATCGTAGCCTTTGGGGCTTTTTTTCTCTACCACAAGTTCCTTAAATCTCTTTCGCCAAGAAGAGAAAATTGCCACTGTTTTTTGAGGAAATCTAATAGATATTGAAGAAAATAGTAAAACAATCCCCATCACTCCCAGAATGAACCATTTTACCCATGGTGGTTTTGAAAAAATATCTCTAGTCTTTCCCTTCTCACTCATCTTTGTTCTCCTTTTCAATAATTCGGTGTTCAATACACCTATAGTGACGTTGCCACTAGCAGTGACGTAAGTCACTGGTATAGATTTAGTTTGTTGTTCATATTTCGAATATCGCGCCTCCTACTTCGCTAGTTCTTGCTTCTTTACTTCTCTTCTTGCTATTCACCAAATACCATTCTCAAGCTTCTTTGATCCTTATTTTAGTGATTGAAAGAGGACTTGTCAAATAACTCGGATAACACTCTTCAGTCAGTTGACGGAACTCTCTTTTTGCTATAATATAGAAAAGAATAAAAAAGAAAGAGAGGTGATTTGAGATGTCCGGTCATTCTAAATGGAGCAGTATAAAGCATAAAAAAGCAAAGAAGGACGCTCAGAGGAGTAATCTTTTCAGTAAACTTTCCCGTAAACTCGCTATTGAAGCAAAGACAGGAGGTGACCCAGCCACGAACCCTGGTCTGCGTTTGGCTGTCGATATGGCTCAGGCAGCAGGGATGCCTAAGGAAAATATTCGAAGGGCTATCCAGCGAGGTACAGGTGAGCTGCCTGGAGTTACTTACACAGAATTTACTTGTGAGGGATATGGGCCAGGAGGAGTGGCTTTACTTATTGAGGGGGTCACCGACAACAAGAAAAGAGCTATTCCCCAGATTAGGCATATTTTAAGCCTGCACGGAGGCCATCTAGGAGAAGTAGGATGTGTAAACTGGCTATTTGAGCGTAAAGGGTCAATGGTTTTAAATAAAAAAGAGATAGATGAGGACAGGGTAATCGAGATGGCCGTTGAAATAGGGGCAGAAGATATAAAGGAGGAAGGCAGCAGCCTGGAAATTATTTTTGCTCCTGAGCAATTTAATCAGGTTAAAGAAAATATAGAGAAGACAGGATATATCCCTGAGCTACTTGAATTCACTATGATTCCACAAACTACCGTTCCTTTAGAAGAAAAAGAAGCTCTTCAAATGCTTCGTTTAATGGATTTATTGGAGGATTCTGAGGAAGTGCAGAAAGTTTATGCTAATTTCGATATCCCTGAAGAAGTTATGAAAAAAGTTAGCTAAAAAACATGAAAAAAGGACTGATTCAGATTTACACTGGAGAAGGCAAAGGAAAGACCACCGCTGCCATAGGACAAGCAGTAAGGGCGAGAGGAAGAGGCTATAAGGTTCTGTTAATTCAATTTTCAAAGGAGAAAAAGGGCTCTGGTGAAATTTCCCTTCTAGAGAGTTTGGGAGTGAAGGTAATTTGTAAAGGAGGGAAATACAAAGGGCCATTCTTAAATAAGATAGGAGAAGACGAAAGAAAGAAGATCAGAACAGAGTGGACTACCCTATTAGACAAAATTACTCAAGAAATTTCAGTCCAAAGATATGATTTGCTTATTCTAGACGAGGTAAACGTGGTAGTTCATCATGGGTTAATCGATGAGGATAGGCTGATTAATTTTATAAAAAAGAAACCGGATTTTCTTGAGATTATTTTAACTGGACGCCATGCATCTCCTAGATTAGTTCAGGCTGCTCACCTGGTAAGTGAGATAAGAAATATTAAGCACCCTTTTGAAAAAGGAGTGAAGGCAAGAAAAGGAATAGAATACTAACTACTATATAACCATCTCCTCGTAGAGCTTTCGAGGAACAAGTTTTCTCTTTCCTACCGCTTCTTTTAAAGGTACGGAAATAATTTCAGTCCCTTTAAGAGATGCCATCTGACCAAATTTCTCTTCCTTTACTAATTCTATTGCCTTTATACCAAAGCGGGTAGCCAGGAATCTGTCAAAGGCAGAAGGTCTCCCTCCTCTCTGTAGGTGTCCTAAGATAACAGATCTAGTTTCTATCCCTGTTCTTTTAGCGATTTCTTTCTCCAGTACTTCAGTAATTCCTTTCAAGTAGATATTGCCAAAGGCATCCGTTTCCCCCTCTTTCACTACCTCCCGAGAGAGAAACTTACTTCCTTTGGCTGCTTTTGCTCCTTCTGCTACCGCCACAATGCTGTAAGTTTTCCCTTCCTCTTTTCGCTTAGTTAAAATCTGGCAAACTTCTTCTATATGAAAGGGAACCTCGGGAATGAGAATAACATGGGCTCCTCCGCCAATCCCTGCCTCCAGAGTTATCCAACCGGCATGGCGTCCCATTATCTCCACCACTATAACCCGATGGTGAGATCTAGCTGTAGTATGAAGTCTATCTATAGCTTCCACAGCGATATTGATGGCTGTATCAAAGCCAAAAGTATAATCAGTAGCTGAAAGATCATTATCGATGGTTTTGGGCACACCTACCGCTTTAATCCCTTCTTCATAAAGCTTATTAGCCACTCCCAGGGTATCATCCCCTCCAATAGCTACTAGGGCATTTATTCCTCTTTTTTTAATGGTCTCTTTGATTCTCGCAAGACCTTCGGTCTCTTTAAAGGGATTGGTGCGAGAGGTATGAAGAATAGTTCCTCCTTCTCTTTGAATATCCTCTACACTTTCTTTCGTTAGTCTCTCCCATCTATTTTCCAATACCCCTAGCCATCCATCTTTAAACCCTATTATTTCATAACCTTCCTTCTCTCCCTGTAGTACTACACCTCGAATAACTGCGTTCAACCCTGGACAATCTCCTCCTCCCGTAAGAACACCTATACGCATTATTAATTTCTCCTCCTTTGCCCAGCGACAGGCTGTTTTGTTTATTCAAACATTTTCCCAAAAGGTTCGATACTCTAATTTTGCTTCTATCTTCTCAGCAATTTGTTGAATCCATTTTTCGTGACGGTTAACTCTATAGAAGAGAGATTAAGAAGGTTTTTCTATCCCATATTTTTGCATCTTATACCTTATGGCCCTGCGGGATATGCCTAAAAGTCTAGCTGCTTTGGTCTGAATCCAGTCTGTCTTCTCTAGGGCTTCAATTATTAACTCTCTTTCTAGATTAGCTACTCTTTGTTTAAGGAAAGTCTTACCGGTAGCAAGATCCAGGCAAGAAGTATCTGAGGCTTTGCTTATCTCTAAAGGTAGATCCTCAGGAAGAATAGTATTTTCCTTCCCCATAACTATTGCTCTTTCTATAATATTCTCTAGCTCTCTAACATTACCCGGCCAGTTATAGTTCGCTAAAAGATCCATGGTCTCTGGAGGAACGTATTTTATTCTTCCTTTTGATTCTGATTTGTATTGTCTTAAGAAATGTTCTACTAAGAGAGGAATATCATCTTTCCTTTCCCTTAGAGGAGACAGAGGAATAAGAACCACATTTAACCTGTAGTAAAGATCCTCTCTGAAGGAGCCCTCTTTTACCATTTTCTCTAAATCTCTATGGGTAGCGGCTATAATCCTTACATCAATCTTGATGGGTTTTGTTCCTCCCACTCTCTCTATTTTCTTTTCTTGCAGGACTCTCAAGAGCTTAGCCTGGGTAACTAGACTCAGGTTCCCAATCTCATCCAGAAACAAAGTTCCTCCATGAGCTAGTTCAAATTTACCCAGTTTTCTGGCAATGGCTCCTGTAAAGGCTCCTTTTTCATGCCCAAATAGCTCACTTTCTAAAAGCTCCTGGGGTAGACTGGCACAGTCAACGACTACAAAGGGTCCCTCTTTTAGAAGACCGTTAAAGTGGATAGCTCTAGCTACTAGTTCTTTGCCAGTTCCTGTTTCTCCTGTGATTAAGACAGTAGCTTTGTTATCCACTATTTTTCCAATTCTTTTGTAAACCTCGAACATCTGGAGATTTTTACCAACAATATCCTCAAGCCTATACCTTTTCTCTAGTTTTTGCTGAGGGAAAGGGCCTTCTCTACTTAACATTTGCACTTTTAAGGCTCCCTCAACGAGTCTTTTTAGCTTCTCTATATCAAAGGGTTTGGTGACGTAATCATAAATCCCCAGTTTCATAGCCTCAACTACATTCCTCATCGTTCCGTAGGCAGTGATTATGATAATACTGACATTTTTATTTAACTCTCTTATCTGAGTAAGAGTCTCTATCCCATCCATACCGGACATCTTCATATCCAACAATACCACCTCTGGGTCTTCATCTCTTACCCGGGCTACTGCCTTCTCTCCGTTAGCTACAGCTAAGACTCCATATCCTTCACTTTTCAGGAGATCGGAGAGCATCTCTCGCATGCTCGGCTCATCATCAACTACCAGAATCTTTGCTAGCGGCATTTTTTATTCTTGGTATGTTCTTTCGAAACTGGAAGGGATCTTTAAATCTTTCCTGCACTCGCTTACAGAACGTCTGGAAATGAAAATTCCATTTTTTCTCCTCAATTGACCTCTGATTTCTTCATCACTATAGGATTTAGAAAGAGCCCCCTTCTCTATTTCAGATTTTTCTTGTTCAATAATCTCTTTGATAAGTTTTTTTCTTATTTCTCGTCTGCTGGGAAAAAGAATTTTAATAGGGATTTGTCTTCCCTGAGGGATACGGATGGCTTTTCTTCTAATTGCTCTACTTATTAGAGATGGATTCACTCCTATTTTTTTGCTTAATGACGCCTGGGTAAAAAACTTAAGATGATCAAAGTTACCTGAAAGTAGGAAATCATACTGGACTTTAATCAGATTTTTAATTATTTGATAAATGGTAGTCTTTCTACTATTAATCAATTTTAGTTTATTAAATAAAGGGTTAATTTTTTTAACTTCGCTACTGGTAAATACCTTTCTTTTTTTCAACTCCTCGAATCGATCAAAATTTATAAGATAGCATCCTTTAACAATCTCGCGAGAAAGATAGTTAATAATAAATTCATTCTTCCTTTTTTCGATAGAGGCAATGGTAGAATAATATATTCTCTGTGTCCTCTTATCTGGGGATGATTCAGTCAATTTAGCTTCTAAATAAAACTTGTCAACGAAATTGTTTATCCTTTTTATCTTCTCCTTTGTCAAATTGCACTTTCGAGCAACCTCTTCTAAGGTTATTCCTGGTATCCCATCCAAAAAATATTTCTTAAATTTGCCCACTCCTATTTCTCTTATTATTGGGATGATTTCTTCTTCTTGTCCAAGAAAAAATTCTATATCAAGATAATTTCGGCTGGGAGTAAGGGTAGGATCAAGGGAAATGCTTCTGGGGTGAGCCAAGCCAGTTCTGGAGAATTTTTTGTACTTGACAACCCCGGCCTCGGGAACTGTTAACTTTTTAAATAAGGGATCATTTTCAACTTCTTGAATCAGTTTTTGGAATTCACTCTCGGGTAGACTCATAAATTCAGCTAATTTCATTTTGCCCATTAGCTTAGCTATCTGCTCTACCCTTTGAGTCAATATCTGTTTAGCCTCTAAGACACTCATCTTTCTGTCTTTCCTGAAGGAGATCTCTATTGATAGAATTCCAGATGCTGCTTTCTTTTACCAATACCCTTTGCTCCTGCTTGATTTACAAAATCAGAAAAGCCTATTCCAAGATTTTAATTCATTTTTTATTTTAGCACAGGAATTTTTTTTAGTCAATTTTTCAGTCTATAAATCTCTATAAGCCAATGTCCGTATTAAATTCCTACACCGCGAGATAACCCAAAAATAAGGTAAGGTTGACAGGAAGAAATATAGTTTGTAAAATAAAGGGTAAAATTGTACTGTTCTTTTTTGTGTATAACTCACGAAATTATTGTCTGATTTGTTTTTTTAAAATAAAAAAATATCTTAATGAGGTCTTTTTTCTTAAACTGTATGGGTTTTTGACTTATCCACAGTTGTGGATAAACCTGTGGTTAACTGATATCACTCTAAAAGGTTTTTGATGAACAAAAAAGAAAAAGACATCTGGCAGCAGCTTTTATCAAGGATAGAAAAACACCTTAAGCCACAGAACTTTAAGACTTGGTTTAAACCTATCCAACTGTATTCTCTTACCCAAGACAAATTAACCATTCAAGTCCCTAATGATTTCTTTAAAGAATGGATAAAAGAAAGGTATTTAAAGAAAATAAAAGAAGAAATGAAGCAATTAACAGGGCGGAAGATGGAAGTAGACTTTATTTTTTTCCCCAGAGATAATTACACTTATCAAACCAAGAGGTCTGCTTTTAAAAGAAAATCTGCTATTTCCAGGTTAAATCCGAAGTATAGTTTTAGTAGTTTTGTTGTAGGGAATAATAATCGGTTGGCTCACGCTGCTGCTCTGGCCGTAGCTCAATCCCCTGCTTGTGCTTATAATCCTTTATTTCTTTATGGTAAAGTAGGTTTAGGGAAAACCCATCTCTTGCAGGCTATTGCCCATTATATTATGAAAAATAAAGACGAGATAACCTTTACCTATCTTTCCTCTGAAGAGTTTACCAATGAATTAATAAATGCCATTAAAAACCGTAGAACAACGCAGTTTAGGAATAAATATCGTAATACAGATATCCTCCTTGTGGATGACATTCATTTTTTAGCCGGAAAAGAGCGAACCCAGGAAGAATTTTTTCATACTTTCAATGCTTTATATGAAGCTCATAAACAAATAGTGCTTTCCAGCGATAGACCTCCTAGTGAAATCCCTACTTTAGAAAAAAGACTTCTCTCACGTTTTGAATGGGGTTTAATTGCTGACATTCAACCTCCGGATTTTGAAACAAGAGTTGCTATATTAAAAAAGAAAGCAACGATGGATAATTTACATTTTCCTGACGAGGCATTTATATTTATAGCAGAGAGAATAAAGACTAACATTCGTAAACTAGAAGGGTGTCTAATTCGCCTGGCTGCCCATTCCTCCTTGTTTAAAGAAAAAATAAATGCGAGTTCAGTCAGCGAGATGTTAAAAGACATTATTCCTAGAGAACAACCCAAGCCAATTACTATCGAGTTAATCCAAGAAAAAGTAAGTAAATATTATAAAATCAAAGAGGAGGTTATTAAAGGAAAAAAAAGAGTGAAGTCTATTGCTTTCCCTAGGCAAATAGCAATGTATCTTTGTCGAGAATTAACAGAAGCTTCTTTTCCTGAGATTGGAGCTAAATTTGGAGGAAAAGACCATACTACGGTGATGTATGCACAGAAAAAAATAGAGAAACAGAAAAAGAAAGATGAGAACCTAAAAGAAGAATTAGAGAAGTTAATAAAAATACTGGAAACCTCTGAGTAACTTAGGGAAAAATTGTGAATCACAAGGTAAAAATTCAAAGATAATTTTTACCTTGTGAAAAAAATGGAAAAAGTAGTTTTTTATTCTCATGTTTTACTTTTATCTTATAAAGACATATCCTTCTTTATAAAAATTACTAACATTACTCACAACCCCTACTACAAATACTAAATATCTTATAATAAAGAAGTATTAGAATACAGCTTTCTATTTATTCTCGTTCTTCTTTTCAGAATCCTCTAATTTTAATTTACCTTCCATTATTTCTCTTAAAACGGTGCTAGGAAGCTTCTCTTTGGAACCAAGTAATTCTAATTTATTTTTTTCTTTAGTTAATTGTTTTATTCTTTGAATAGCCAAACATGTAAGTCTGTATTTATTATCCATCCCAGCTTTATATAATAACTCATCTATAAAGATTTTAATCATTAAAACTCCTTTTCAAGTTATTTTTAGGTAAGTTTTTTAAAATCTTCTGGTGAGACCTTATTTATTCGACAACGTTCTGCTCTAATTATAGCCAATAAATCATCCAACGCCTTATTTATATCATCGTTTACAACTACATAATCATAAGAAGGAATATACATAATTTCTTTTTTTGCCCGCTGTATACGCTCTCTTGTTTTCTTTGTTTCCTCAGTGGCTCTATTGCCTAAACGTCTTTGTAATTCTTGCCAAGAAGGGGGAAGAAGAAAAATGAGTACAGCCTGGGGATATCTTTTTTTTATTTGAGTTCCTCCTTTGACGTCCACTTCTAAAATTACATCTTTTTCTGCCTTTATAGCTTCATTAAGGAAATTAATTGAGGTTCCGTAAAGTTGTCCGTGCACCTGTGCCCATTCTACAAACTTTCCTTCTTGTCTTGTTTTTTGAAATTCCTCTGGGGAAACAAAATAATAATCCACTCCTTCTATCTCATTTTTACGGGGAGAACGAGTAGTAAAAGATACTGAAGGGGTAAACGAGGGAGATGTCTGTAAGAGTCTCTTTAATAAAGTAGTTTTACCTGCTCCTGATGGAGCAGAAATAACCACAATTAAACCCTTCTTTTTTTTTAACAAAATTTTTCTCCTTTATAAAACACTCACTCAATATTCTGAATTTCTTCTCTAATTCTTTCTAAGTCTTCTTTGATTTGGATTACCAGGCAAGAGATGACAAAAGCATTAGCTTTTGCTCCTAAGGTATTGATTTCTCTTTGCAGTTCCTGGAGGATAAATTTTAGTTTGACTCCTATGGGCTCGGTTTGTTTTAGAGTGTTTTGAAACTGATCTAAGTGAGACTGAAGACGTAATCTTTCTTCGCTGGTATCACCTCGCCAGACAAGGGAAGAGAGCTCGTGGGCTATTTTTTTCTTCTCTGTCTGATCTAAGAATTCTTCTAAGTTTTTCTCTATCTTCTTTTTATAATTTTTTTCAACTAAAGGAATTTCTTTTTCTATTTTGAAAAGTCTCTTTTTAATTCTTTTTAAATACTTCTGGATACTATAAAGGTGCTCCTCCCCTTCTTTTTCTTTTGTTTGGAGTACTTCCTTTAAAGCTTTAATTAGAGATTTCTCTATAAAAGTTTTTATATTTTCTTTATTTTTTTCTTCTTTATCTAAAAGGATAACATTAGGAAGTGATAAAATGTGAGAGAGATTAATCTCTCTTTTTAATCCCAAATTATTAGATACCTGAGAAAGAATCTGGTGATAGCGAGAGGCAAGTTCTTGATTTATTATAGCTTTAGGTAAGAAAGGCTCTTTCCTCTTTATTTCAATATTAAGAATTACCTTTCCTCGTTTAATTCTTTCCTTAATATATTCCTTAATTCTTTTTTCCCAGAGAAAGGGAATTGGCTGGGAACAATTAATTTCTATTTCCAAAAAACGATGGTTAAGTGTTTTTATTTGTGAATAGATATCCACTTTCTCACTTTCTACTTTCCCCTCTCCATAACCAGTCATACTTCTCAATTAAAAACCTCCATATTTTGTTGCTCGTTGTCTACTGTTCATATCAAGATAGTTTATAGCATAGTTAAAAAGGAGACAGAAAAAGTAGCCTGTCTCCTTTTTCCCGTCTCCTCTAATGGTGATACATATCACTATTAGATATTATTATATAATTATTATACTCTACTCCCCACATCCTGTCAAAATTCGATTTTTTCTACTCTATGTTCATCAGTTAAGGATTCCAGGAGCTCTTTAACAGATTTCTTAAGGATGGGGTGATAAAGTTCTGGATTAATTTCAGCGAGAGGAATCAAGATAAACCTACGTTTGTGCAGGTGTGGATGGGGAAGTGTAAGATCTTTCTCTTTGATTATCTTTCCCTTATAAAAGAGAAGATCTAAGTCGATCACTCGAGAAATCTTTTTTTTTGTCCTTATCCTACCCATTCTCTTTTCTATTTCCAGTAATATCTTAATTAATCTCTTAGGATCACTATCTGTTCTTACCTCCAGGGCACAATTTACAAACCATCCTCCTTTTATTCCTACTGGTTCGGTCAGATAAAAGGAGGAGACTTTTTTTACCTCCATTTTCTTTTTCAGGTGATTCAGCGCCTCCTTTATATTTCTTATTCTCTCTTTTTTGTTTGAACCTAATCCAATGTAAACACTGCACATTTTAGAGTCTTTCAATGTAAGTACATTCTATGTGTCCCTATTCTTCCTTTGTTAACTTTTGGGGAGTAGTAATTCTTATACGAGGATAGCCGCTTATCAAATTATAGGCATTTACCTTCCTTTCCACTTCAGGTTTAACCAGATGGGCGAAATTCCAACTTAAGAGAACATCTTTCTTGTTTATCACAGCCAGAGCAAGATGAAGGGCATCGTTAAAGGCATTAGGAGGAATGATCTTTTCTTCAATATATCTTTTAGCTAGGCGTTCTACAGGAGGAGAAACTTCTAACACTGGAAAATCTCGAATCAAGGAGAGAATAGCCTCTCTTTTATCTTCTGTCTCCAGAGCTTCTATTTCTTCTATGGTAAGTCTGGAGACTGCTACTTCATATTGGTTAATCTGTTTATTCCACCATTGGGTAGTGATTTTGCGTCTCTCTGGCTGTGCTTTCTCGCAGCAGGCAGAGGGAATAGATGGGTCAAGATATATGCTCTTCATCACTCAGACCAATCCATAATCAGCAAGGGCCTTCTCCAGCTTTTCCTCATTCTCTTTTTGCATGCCATTCAAGGGGAGTCTCCATTCTTTCTCAATCATTCCCAGGCGAGCCAGAGCTGTTTTCATAGGAAGAGGGTTGGTTTCCATAAACATAGCCTGGCACAGAGGATAGATTTTATAATGAAGCTCTTGGGCTTTTTTGATTTCTCCTGCAAGATAAGCCTTTATCATTTTTGTCATCTCTTCTGGTATAATATTAGCCGTTGCCGCTAT
>DAOWIY010000103.1 GCA_030640665.1 Clostridia bacterium | reverse complement strand
TACTACGGCAATGAGCTAACAGACGAGGCTCTGAGCAATGAGGTTAATACAATAGTTGTGATACCATCCCTTGAGATAGATAAATCTGTTGATGCATCTACAGCCCTAACTGGTGATATTATTACCTATACAGTTAAGCTGACTAACATCAACACACACGACGAAGCGTTAGATATAGAGATACGTGATAAATTACCCATTGGTATCGTGTATATAAGTGACAGCACAGCTATCAACGGTGTACTGGCAAGTGATCCCAGTGGCTCTAACCCATTTAGTTGGCGTATAGATGTGATAGGGTCAGAGAGTACCGCTACTATCACCTATAAGTGTGCAATTGGCTTGAATGCAGTAGCAGGCTTCCACGATAACGAAGCGACAATAAAGAGCTATTCTGTTGATGGGATAACCTTAACCTTTGCACATACACCGCGGGCTGTGGCACGTGTCAAGGTAGCAGTGTTCGAGACCAGAGGCATTATCATCGGCAAAGTGTTCGAAGATTTGAACGGAGATGGCTGGCAGGATAAGGGTGAGCCTGGTATACCAGGAATAGATATTGTGATGGAAGACGGCACTACAGTCACAACTGATGTTGACGGTAAGTACTCGATACCAGGCGTTGAGCCTGGCTATCATGTGCTAACGATTGATGAAGCTACTCTGCCTGAGGGCTATGAAATCTTGGGTGAGGTCTCCAAATTCGTGGAAGTACCAGAAGTCGGTATGGCCAAACTGAACTCCACGGTTGTCAAGCAGCAGGAAGGAGAAGCCAAAAGAGATCCAGGTTAGCAGTTAACATCTCTTTCTCGCTTAAGTTCCAGCCCATGCTATCCTCCTTTAATTGTCTCTTTAGATTAATTTTGATTATCCCAACCATGTATTCCTTCCTGGAAAAGCTTGTCCTTCCTGGTAATGATATGTATAATTATCTGTTTAGCCTGTATTTGACAAGATTCTTGAATTATGGTAGATAACAATTGATTCTTTGGAAAGGCTTAACTTTTACCCAATACGAACCTGCTTTCCCAGATAAGGAATATAATGAAATTTTTTCAAGAGGAGCTTTATGAAAGGAGACCGAAATGAAGAAGTTTATTCTGGCCAGCGTAATAATAATTATGGTTCTGGGACTGACACAATCGTGCCTGGGAAAAGGAAATAGAGGTATTGGTTTGGGAGCTCATTACAAGAACAATTGCCTTTCCTATGTCGCCTCATTCCGCACCAAGGTTGGTTTGATAACGCTAGATAGCAGTTTGGATTATTGTCCTCCTACGGATGAGATTTCCTATGTCCTCACTCCAAGAATCTCGCTTTTTGTAAATATTTTAGGAACTAGAATCTATGCCGGAGCGGGAATAGAGAAAAGCTACATTCAATGGACTTCGGGAACGTCTGAATGGTCTAATCTTGTCTACATTCTTCAGGGAGGCTGGGAGATATTCCACCTGGGAGCTGTATCACTTAGTCTGGATGCCCAATATGAGTTACCGGTTCCCCCCCTACAGACCATAAACATAAATCCAGAGTCTATCACTTTTGGAGCTCGTCTTTTTCTTTATTTCTAGAGGATGAAAGTTGAAATTTGAACCAGAATTCAGTAATTCTTTCTTTCATCCATTGGTCGCATTTTTTCGTATCTCGTTGGTTAATTCTCCTTCATCCTATCGTTCTCCAATTAGCCAATACTTTTGTGGAGATTATTAATGGATTAGATGTTCAGCGACGTGTTACCGATAATAAGGGACGTTTTTGCTTCGAAGATCTATGTCCAGGACGATGGACTCTTAGAGTCTATGATACCAATATGCCTGAGTTTCACTATCTGGAGAAAGAGACCTTCGAATTTGAACTTAAAGCTGGCGATAAAAAAGAGATAGAGGTACGAGTACTGCCCCGCTCGCGTCCAATTCGCATCATCGAGAAAGGCGGTGAGGTCATCATAGAAGAGAAAGAAGAAGAATGAATCAAAAAGAATGATACGTCCTTTTGTGAAAATCTCCCAAGAGCAATATAAAGAGCTAGATAGACTAAGGAAAGAGAAAAAAGAATCATTATCCAAGCTAATTCGAGAGGCCCTCTCCTATTTCACCAAAAAGAAAGAACATTCTTTAACATTACTCCTTAATCTTTTCTCGTCCTACTTTAGTAGCAGCGTACTTTCCCCCCTTTTGTTCTACTAAACCAGCCTCAAGCATCTCTCGAATACTACTCCTTATCCTGAAAAGAGGTAGCTCCGTAGATTTGGCTACATCTTCCAAGATACGGGGAGATGAGAGGGCAGAGAGCACCACTTTGGCCGAGGGAGTTAGGGTTCCATCTGGGTTGATGCAAGCCATGATAAGTCTCCTATAGTTTCTTCTTGCAGAAGTACCAATCTTTACACTCATAGCCTTCTTTTAGACGTTGTTCTGCCATTTCTTGGGTGTTGGGAGGAGGTATAATGACTACCTCACCCGGCTTCCAGTTAGCGGGAGTAGCTACTTTGTGCTTATCTGTGGTCTGGAGAGCATCAATTAAGCGCAGGATCTCTTGCATATTGCGTCCAGTGGTAAGAGGATAGTAAATCATAGCCCGCAGGATTCCTTCCGGATCAATGACGAAGACACATCTCGAGGTTTCGGTTTTGCTTTCCCCTGGATGGATCATACCGTAGAGAGTGGCTACTTTTTTGTCCAAGTCAGCGATAACCGGGAAGGGTATCCTAACTTCCATTTTTTCTTCGATATTCCTTACCCAGGCGATATGGGAAGAGACACTATCTACACTAAGACCTAAAAGCTCCACTCCTCGCTTCTTTAGTTGCGGATGAATTTCAGCAAAGCCGATAAATTCTGTGGTGCAGACGGGGGTAAAGTCAGCCGGATGAGAAAAAAGAATTAGCCAACTTCCTTTGAAGTCTTCCAGGCGCACTGTTCCCTGAGTAGTCAGAGCCTCAAAGGCTGGAGCTTGTTCTCCAAGCCTTGGCATCGAGACAATCTCCTTGGTTTCAGTAGCTATTTTTTCTTCCATTTTTTTCTCCTTTCCTTGACTTACACTGATTTCAATAAATATTGATAGGCACTGAGGGTAGCCCTTGCTCCTTCCCCTGCAGCTATAATGATTTGCTTTTCATGGTGGAAAGTCTGCGGATATGCTTCTTTTCTTCCTCGATTATCTTTTTAACCAGGTCACGATCGTGGGATTTAATTACTTCTAACATCTCGTAAAAGAATAGAAGTGTGTCCTTTTCGAAATTAATGGCTGAATTGACAGCCTCTATTTCACTTTTTGCCTCTTTAGCCATCTGGATAGCTTTATCGGAACCAGTGAAGAATCTGGAATCTACTAGAGCCTTAAGATAAAGTTTTGCCTCTTCCCAGTTATAAGGAGTTGTTTCCGGTCCTTCCTTGAGGGTGTCATAGAAGCCCTGGAAGACCTTGAGATGTTTTCCTTCCTCCTCTGCGAGGTATTGGAGAAGCTTTTTAAGGTTCTTCTCTTTGGCTAATTTCGAGGCAGTTTGGTAAAAAGCCTGACCACTTCTTTCCGTATTTATGGCCATTTCTACTACTTCCCCCACAGAAAAAAATATACTCATTGGCGCACTCCTTTCTCTTCTTTGACCTTTGCTAGTTCTAATTTTAAGCTGAATTTTTTCTTGCTTTGACTATCTTTTCATCCTCCATCAAGCAGACCCTTTTCTTCCCAGAGAAACCAGTCTCCGGAATCTTTAAGGTAAGAGTGGGTATTTTGCAGCAATTGATAATGTTCTTTTTCTTCCTCAATCAACCTTTTGAAAAAAGCCTCTTGATGCGAATCCTGGGTTTTCTCTAGAGCACTTTGGTAAAACCCAACACTTTTTGATTCCATATCCATGCCAATTTTCAATGCCTCTAATTCATCTGGATTAGCTGCAATTCTCTGTTTAATCTCATTCTTAACTTCCTGAAAAATGGTTTTGATTTTCTCTCTGGGGGTTTTTCGCTCGAAAAATCGGTTAAAATCTGAAAATTTAAGGTCAGCTAGGATCTCCCTAAGAACAGATAGATGTCTTTCTTCATCCTCGGCAAAAGATAAGAACATCTTCTTGCCAAAAGGATAAGAAGTTTTCTCGGCTGCCTTATAGTAGAAATCTATACCGTCTTTTTCCATCTTAACGGCCGTTCTGATAAGATTAGAAAGATTATTCATTTTTGTTGTCTCTATTTTGCTATCCTTATTTAGTTATAGTTTTTCAACCGTACTTTATCCAGCTACCTTTTAGTTATCAGTTAAATAAATAAGTTTATTTTACTTTCCTTAGCTTCATTTATGAAAGTTCCTACTGCCCCGTATTCGTCAATAATCTCTTCTCGTAAATCTTCTTTCCTTATACCCATTATTTCCATAGTCATCTCGCAGGCAATAATTTTACCCCCTAATTCTTTATAATTCTTAAGTAATTTCTCTAAGGAAGCAAGGTTAGCTTTTTTCATCTTTTTTTTCATTATCCATCTACCCAGGCCAAAAAGGTTCCTCCTGCATAGCTTTGCTTTATCCAGTTTTCCCTTTTTTAATCTTTCCAAACCCCAGAAGGTAAAAAATAGTGTAGCCTCTAATCCCATGGCTAACGCCCCATTACCTATAATCAAGGCACTATAGGCCTTATCTAAATCTCCACTGTGTAAAATAATACTTGCTTTTTTCATTCCTCTTCTTCCCGGATTTTCTTTATAAAAATGCGCCAAAATCCCTTCTCTCTTTCTTCTATTTTTAATAATTTAAACCCCAATGATTTCACGGCCATAGGGATTTCCTTTTTAGAAGCAGGATGAGTACCTATAACTTCTACTACTTGCCCTTCTTTTGCTTTTCTTAACGCTTTCCTTGTTTCAACAAGGGGAATAGGGCAGATTTGATTTATACAATCAACTTTAATATCTGAGTGCATATAACTCTTCTCATCAGTCTATAAATTCTATCTTAACTTCCTCAACGTCCCATAAGGGTTTTGTTCTTTCTACTATCTCGTCCTTAATATTACCAGCAAATTGATTATCTTTAGGTATATCCACAGTTATTGTTACTTTTCCTTTGTCAACTTTGATATTCTTCACTGTCAATGCAAAGTAATTATGTCACCCTTTCTGCAAAATAAAAATGTCATACCCCAACCGCTAAAGCTTCCATTTGAGAAGGAGCGTATCTTTCATCTTCTTGAGGAATAATAGGTTTAAAGGGAAGCTCTTGTCCCTT
>DAOWIY010000067.1 GCA_030640665.1 Clostridia bacterium | reverse complement strand
CATCACTTATGTTTCCCATGTATTCTCACCCCCTTTCCTTAAAGAATTTTACATCTATAGTGGCATACACTACTATCATCAATATACTTTACAGCTCTCTGAAAAACCTCCAGGGTAGAAGGAAACTCTCCGCTTTAAAATACATATAGTGCAAAAAATGTGCCAAATTAGGAAGAAAATGATAATCCCTTAATTATTAAAGAACTGAGACAATTCTGCCCTGGACGCTCAAGAAAAATTAGGGAATTGATTCCCGAATTCCGAGCGCCGATTCCCTATGACTTCCCCCTCGCCCATTTTCGTTGCTCGTCGCTCGTGTTTCGTATCTCGTGCCCTCTTACCTGAAAAAGCACATCGTGCTTTTTCTCTCTCCCCTATTTTGTTCGTAGTTCATTGACCTGTTAGCCCGTTAACCAACTGGCTCACCGTTCGTTGTTCCTATCGATGAACTATGAACTATAGAAAGGAGGCGCCCTCCGTTCTCTAGCTCTCTCTCTCGGGAGAGAAGCGTCTTTTTTCTTTCCCTTTTTTAGACCAGCCTGGAGAGCGGTAACGAAGGCCTGGTTTTGGAAGGGTTTATCAAAGTAGGCATAGAAGCCAAGCCGAAGAGCCTCTTCCCGAAGCTCCTTTGAACCATAGGAGGTGATGAGTACTCCGAGAATTTTCGGATTAAGCTTTTTTAGCCCTAAGAAGAGCTCAAAGCCGTTTTTATCTGGCAGACGATAGTCTATAACAGCAGCTAAGATTTTATTGTTGGTAGTTATGGAAAGAGCTTCTTTAGCAGTTCCGGCAGTTTCCACTGAAAACCCAGCCTCTGATAAGACCTTGGATAGAACCCAGCACATACTTTTTTGATCATCTACTACAAGAATCATTTTTTATCTTACTCCGTAGAGTTTTTGTATCTATGCCGAGAAACTTTGCCAGCTCGGTTTGATTCAAAGAGGCCCTCTTTTTTTTCACCTCGGCGATAATGAGCCTTTCGGCCTTTTCTTCTACCTCTCTCTTGATTTTTTTTAGGTCAATTGGGTCCTCGGTACTGCAACCAACCTCTAACTCTAACCTAATTGCTCTTTTACCATTACCAGCAGAAGTAAGTATTTCTTTTTGAGAGTGCAGGAGAAGATGCTCAGGAAGAATGGTCTTTCCTGCAGAAATAACTGCTCTAGTTATCAGATGTTCCAGTTCCCGGACGTTTCCCGGCCACCTGTAGGAGGACAAAAGGTCCATGGCCTCGTCGGAAATCTCCAAGGCTTGTTTATTATATTTTCTCCCATACTTTTCTATAAAATAGCGGGCTAGAAGTTTAATATCACCTTCCCTCTCTCTCAACGGAGGAAGTTCGATAATCACTCCACTTACGCGATAGTAAAGATCTTCCCGGAAGCTGCCATGCTGGATAGCTTGCCCGAGGTCGATGTTACTGGCACTGAGAGGCCGTATATCTAGACTTCTACTCTTTCTGGCTCCCAGGGGAATATATCGCTTCTCCTGGAGGACTCTCAAGAACTTTGCCTGGTAGCTCAGGGGAAGATTGCCTATCTCATCAAGCAACACGGTTCCCCCGTTAGCCCACTCCAGTCGTCCGGCTTTGCTTTTTTTAGCGTCGGTGAAGGCGCCCTTTTCGTATCCAAAAATCTCACTTTCCACCAAGGATTCAGGAAGTACAGAACAGTCAATAGGCACAAAAGGCTCTTTGCATTGTTTGCTGACCTGGTGCAAAGCTCTAGCAAATAGCTCCTTACCGGTGCCCGTTTCCCCCTGAAGGAGAATAGGAAGATCGGTGGGACCATACCTTTCAACCAATTGCCATATCTCTTGGATGGGAGGACTTTTTCCTACAATACCCAGCTGACTTGACAGTTCCTCAATATCCTGTTTTCTCTTGAGAATTGTCCTCACTACTTGCTTGAGTTTCTGACTTTCAAACGGCTTTTCAATATAATCTGCTGCTCCCAGCTTTATGGCTCGAACCGCTGAATTCACACTCCCATAGGCAGTGAGGATGATAACAGGAATATCTTTACTATTTTCCTTCAGTTTTTTTAAAATGGTCAGACCACTCATCTGAGGCATCCTCATATCTAGCAGAACCAGGTCAGGCGCTATAAGATCCACCATCGTAAGCCCTTCTATTCCCGAGCATGCAGTATGAGTAGAAAATTCGGGCTCTAACAGACGGGTAAGGCTTTCGCGTATTGCCGGCTCGTCATCAATCACCAGAATAGCTGGGTTCTTGCTCATGCCTGTTCCTCCTTTCTTTGTCTAATAGGGAGAGTTACGATAAATGTAGTTCCCTTTCCCACTTGACTTTTTACCGAGATTTCTCCTCCGTGTTCCTCCGCAACCCGTCGACAGAAGGAAAGTCCCAGACCTGTACCTTTGGGATTTGTCGAATAAAAGGATCTGAAAATATACTGCATATCAGCTTTGCTAATTCCTTTTCCTGTATCAGAAATCTCCACCAATACTTCATCCGGATTCCTGGCCCCATCTTTGGGGGCAAGATGCATCTTGACACATAGCTTCCCTCCCTGAGGCATGGCCTCGATAGCATTTTTAAAAAGATTCAAAAACAGTTGCTTTATCTCTCCACTCCTTGCTTGACAGCTAGGAATGCCCTCGTCAAACTCTTGATGGATGCTGACGTTGTGGAGCTCAGCCTCTCTGCTAATAAAAGTTAGAAGTTGGGAGAGAATGCGGTTGAGGTCGCAGGATTCAAATTGAGACTGCTTTGAACCGGTGAAATCAGAGAGACTGCGCAGCAAAGTGTGCATCTGGTGGATGTTATCCATAATGATTTGAACTGGCTCCCTAAAATTTTGATTGCCAGTATCCACAAGGGCATTCTCTATATACTGGAGGGTTGAGGCTATGATACTTAATGGGTTACCCACCTCATGGGCTATGCTCCTGGCTAACAATCCCATCCCTGCTAACTTCTCTGACTGCATCAGCTGCTCTTCAAGCTGTACCTGCTGGGTGATATCTTCTAAGACAATGAGGCAAAGAGAGCTCTTTACATCTTCCGTATGGAGAGTGGTTGCAGTGGCTCTCAGGATTTTTGAACCTCCTTTTTCTATGTCCAGATGGAGTTCGACCGACTTTGTTGTAGCTTCTCGGTTTTGTAGGACCCCTCTGGCTTGATCCTGGAGGTCTTTATGGGAAATAATCTTGGATAGCTCTTTGCCTTTTATTTCTCCCACCGACTTCAAGAGAAGACTCTCACAGCCCAGATTGCACATCACTACTCTTAGCTCCTCGTCCAGAACTAAGACAGCGTGAGGTAGAACATCAAGAATCACTTCATGAAGGTGTTTACTCAATTACGTCCTCCCGGGAGCAATTTCTACCATGAGAGCATTCACGGCATAATCGATACTTCATGTTATGTAATACACAAACTATTTGTTCGGTTGTAAGTCCGCCTCGAACAAAGCTATAAGCCAGATACTCGGTTGCAGGATTAGGGGAGATCGAGAATACCCATATTTTTGCAAACCAGCTAAGTTTCTTCAGAAAAAATGTCTCTGCTAACCTCTCCTTGAACTTTACTTCGTCTAAAAAAATAGGTTCTTTGACACATAAATACTGACGAAATACGTTATAAGGATAAGAATCCTTTACGGAATATATAGTGATTCTTTAGCCACCTCAAGAAATAAAGGAGATTGATTTTTCTAAAAAGTGCTCTAAAGAAGATCTCCAACCGTGTTTAGATTGGTGATTATTAAAGAGAACTTCTCTGAACTGGATACGCTCTTCAAGAACATCCAGCACCCTCCCTGCCTCGGCAATTATTTTGAGGATATCTTCTCTGCGGATCCCTCGCGCTTCTCTATCTGCAATTTTTTGCTTCTTTCCTCTAGAGTTCTTTCGATGTTTGCTATGCACTCATTCGGAGGATACAGGGCAAGATAATCCTGTGCTCCTTTTTTCATAACTTCTATAGCTGTAGTTTGAGTTTTATCTTCTGTGTAAATAATAACAGGGATTTGAGGATTCTTCCTTTTTATATTTTCCAAAACTTTAATTCCGTTCATTCGAGGTATTCTAAGTCCAATAATGGCTAAGTTAAAATTTTCTTCCTCTACAGCCTCTATAGCTTTATAGCCATCCTTAATTCCTTTAACCATGTAACCTTTCATTCTTAAAATATCTGAAAGCACAGTTCGCATATTCTTCTCATCATTAACTAACAATATGCGTTGCTGTTTAGCTTTGGTTTTTTTTACATTATCTAATTTCAAAGCAACAACCTCAGTTTTTTCTTCAATATTTATACACCAAAGAGCCTATTTTTACCTAACTTTTTGCCAAAACCTTGTTATAATCTATTCTTTCAGAATTGAAATTCCTGTGTCTTAAAATACATATAGTGCAAAAAATGTGCCAAATTAGGAAGAAAATGATAATCCCTTAATTATTGAGGGATTTATGGAATTTTACCCTGGCCGCTCAAGAAAAATTAGGGAATTGATTCCCGAATTCCGAGCGTCGATTCCCTATAACTTCCCCCTCACCCGAAAAAGCGAATCTTGCTTTTAGGTGCACAATTTTTATGCCAACTTTTCTTAAAAATATCAAATTTCT
>DAOWIY010000113.1 GCA_030640665.1 Clostridia bacterium | reverse complement strand
ATTGTGAGGGAACAGGGGTGAGCACAAGTACACCCGGTCTTCCTTGTGTTAAGTGTGAAGGTAAAGGTGTAATCCCAGGGTAGGTTAAGATTTAGGAGTGCAAAGATAAGCAAAGATAGGAGTATGCTTAGGAGAGGCACACTCAGCCAAAGAATTAAAAAGGAGATATATTATGCCAATAGCAGCGCCATCAATTGACGAGATGACCACAGTATTGGAACCTCGTCCTCTGCCAAATTTTGTGGAGACAGAACAGGTAAAAAATATTACCAACAGGGCATTGGCCTATATTGCTGGAGGGTTTCCCGTCCACTTTAGAGGAATCTCGGGTTCTGGAAAGACCACCATAGCTATGCATATAGCTTCCAAGATAACCCGGCCAGTAATTATGATCCATGGAGATGAAGAGTTTTCTACTTCGGATCTGATAGGGGGAGAATATGGGTACCGACTAAAGAAGACTGTGGATAACTTCATTCATTCTGTATTAAAGACAGAAGAGGATATGCAAAGGCGGTGGGTGGATAATCGCCTGACTGTAGCCTGTAAATATGGGTTCACCCTTATTTATGACGAGTTTACCCGCTCAAGACCTGAGGCAAACAATACTCTTTTGTCAGTCCTGCAAGAGAAGATGCTGGATCTTCCCGCTGCCAGGCAGGGTGGGGAGAGTTATTTAAGAGTAGACCCTAACTTCACCCCCATATTTACTTCCAACCCCGAAGAATATGCCGGAGTATATAGAAGCCAGGATGCTCTCAGAGACAGAATGGTGACCATTGATTTAGATTACTATGATAGAGAAACAGAAATCGCCATAGTCTGTGCCAAGACAGGCCTTCCACAAAATCAGGTAGAAAAGATAGTAGATATAGTGAGGGCCTTAAGGGAATCCGGTAAATGTGAATACGAGCCTACGATTCGTGGTTGCATAATGATAGCCAAAACCTTAAAAATAAGAGGCGCCTCCGTAGCACCGAATGACAGTATATTCAGGGAAACAGTAATAGATATACTCTCATCAGAAACCTCAAGGATCGGCAGCAGAAAGGAAAAAAATAGGACAGTTGAAATAATCGATGAGCTAATAGACAAAATCGTAAGTTAAGAGACAGAATTATAACTTATTCAGGATTAAAGGAGGAAGAGAATGGCGTTAATTAGGGGATTTTCTAGAGTTGACGCTGAAGGACGGATTCCTGTCCCTAAGAATATGATGCGGGAGGCTAAACTCCTACCCGGTCAATTAGTAGAAATTAAAGTACAGGGTGCGGCCCCAGCTCAATTCATAACCATTAAAGCGCGGCAAACACCCAGATAATCAATGAACACAGTTTATAGATTTTTGTGACATTTTGTTAAGGAAGGAGAGTGACTATGGCCGGCAGAAAAGGGTTTAAAGAGAAAGTTGATGAATTATTTCCCTGGGAAGAGGAGAAGAAAAAAAGACAACCTCAGCAGATGGACAGCATTCCACCAAATACCAATCTCAAGTCTAAAATTCATTCTAAGCCAAAGATACAAGGGCAGGAATACCTGGATCTGTACATGATGATGAAAGAAAAAGCCAGATTGAAGAGATACGGTGAGACCTTAGCCAAAATACAACTGGAGACGGGCAAGCAATGGAAAGATACAAAGAAGACTCTAAAGAAGATAGAGAAAGACCTGCCTTCCATAGAGGAGATCCAAGGTGTTGTAGATAAACAGCAAGAAATTTCCCAGGAAAAAGGTGGAAAGGGTAATAAAAAAAGGACGCCATCTAATTTAAAGACAATGGATTGGTCTTATTGAGTTTTACCTAACCGGGACCAGCCGCATAAAAGAAAGGGGAGTTTTAAAAATGGACTGGGAGTGGAATTTAAATGGAGAAGGCTCACAATGGGCCTGGGAGCCAATGGCTCAGAGCGGCAGAATGTACAGTCGAAAGAGAGGCCAGGTTCTACGCCAGGAAATATATGATTGTGCTTTCTGCAAGGGAACAGGCGAGAGACCCAGGGGATCAAAATGCCCGGTATGTAAAGGCAAAGGGACAGCTTATGTAAAGCCGCCGGCAGTGACCTGCGCCTTTTGTAGAGGAAGCGGGGAAGAAAAACTGAGGTCAACTATCACCTGTTCAGCATGCAGAGGAAAAGGAATAGTCTCAGTGCAGGAACCCATTAAAATTTGCCCTACCTGCAGTGGTAGGGGAAGGCAGATAGGTAGCTCTTTATACTGTATGAGCTGTAAGGGTAAAGGTGTAGTCACAGTAAAGACGGGCAAAAAAGAAGGTAGGGTCACCGTAAAGCGACCCGCTGGGAGTGAATGGGAAGCCTTGCAGATAATATATGAGCTTGGCCGGACAGGTAGGAATGGAGTAGGCAGGGGGATGCATGTATCGGGTTCCTATGCAGAGTATGTTTTGAAGTCTTTACTTACCAAACAACTAGTACAAAAGGAAAACAGGGATATATATGTTCTTAGCCAGGCAGGGAAAAAGATATTTGAGAAGATGAAAGCCGAAAAACCCAAAGTTGAAGAAAAGAAAACAGAAGAAGAGTTGGAGAAAATAGATACAAAAAATCTGCAGGAGTATAAGATACTATAAGATAAGAATCTTTACGGAATATATAAAAAGGAGTAATTATGAGTGGAACGGGCGTAAGAAGAGAGGCTTTAAGGGAGATAGCTAGAGAAAAGGCGAGAATGCTGGGAGAAAAGTCACCAAAACCTTATTCTCCAGCAGAAGATAGAAAGATGGAAAACTACCAGGGGCAGCAAGAGAAAAAAGAACCATTTCCAGAAGAAAAAACATTCTTTGAGCAAATCTCACCTGATAAGATTAATTTAGCTAAGAGAAGAGTTGATGATTCTTCATTTTCCTGGATGCAATTTAGCCCCTGGAGAAAAGAAGATAAAGAGAAAAAACCGAAATCGCTTAACACGGTTACTATCTGGTGCATAGCCAAAAAAATGATTGCTCAAGAATGGAGAAGAGCAAAAGGAATAAAAAAGAGAGACCCCCGCCTGGATTTTTTGGAGCGAGAAGCAGCAACATGGGAAGAAAGAAAAGAAGCCCAAAGGAGAAAGCAGGAAGAGGCCAGGGTAAGATTTAGAAAGCAGAAAGATAAATTAGATGAGGTACTTAGGATGATAGGTCAGAGAATGTTGGAGGAAAAAGATAATTTAACTTCAAAGGGGACTGCCAGGTTAATTGAGGATGCTATGGAAAGTATGGGAAAGGTATATAATGTGGAATGGAGAAATGATGGATTCGATGTATGGGTTGAACCATGGAAAGAGGGACGGTCTCGTCAAAAAAGAGGAGAAACCCTGCCGGTTATTTATAGATTAAGGATTAACGACAATTTGGGAATGGTCTCTTATGAGTTGGTAGAGGATGAGAAGATAAGACGGAAGCAAAGGGGGGCGATGTTAGCCAATCAGCTTGAGAAATTAGTAGATGAGAAGTCCTTGGGAGAAGATGAAGAAGATACAAAAGCTTCCCTGGAGAAAAGAATTGATCAAGTAGGGCGTTTAATAGAGTTAAAAGGACAGGAGAAAAACATATGGATTGCCATTATTGAGCCCTGGGAAGAAATGAGAAGAAGAAATATTGAAAGGAAAGGGCAAGGACCTGTAATAACAGAAGCTATTTTGATTAAGTGTGTGAATGAAACTGCTATAATAGTATCCCCTGTTAAAAAAATAGATGAGTCCCGGGAAAAGAAAGAAGTTAAATCAGGCTCAAACGCACAATAAATAATAAAGAAAAGGAGGAAAAGAATGACAGTTAGTACTATGGACGAAGTTCAGCCAATAAGGATAGCCAAGGAACAACCAAATTTTGTCATGGCTCCTTATGTAAAAGATATAATAAATAGGTCTTTATTATATCTTAAGGCAGGTTTTCCCGTCAATTTCTCATCTCCAACTGGTATGGGGAAGACAACCTTGGCCGTGTATGCCGCAGCCCAACTTGGAGAGCCGGTAATATTAATTCATGGAGATGATGAATTTGTAACCTCAGATTTAGTGGGAGGAGAGTATGGCTACCAAAGGAAAAAGGTAGTGGATAATTTCATTCACTCTGTCTTAAAAACCGACGAGAAGCTCTCAAGAGCTTGGGTAGATAACCGTTTAACTATAGCCTGTAAATATGGATTCACCCTTTTATATGATGAGTTTACCAGGTCTAAACCTGAGGCAAATAATGTATTACTTTCGGTTTTAGAGGAAAGGATATTAGATTTACCTGCAGCAAGGGGAGAAGATGCTTACCTTAAAGTGCATCCAAACTTCCGTGCTATTTTCACCTCCAACCCCGAAGAATATGCCGGAGTTTATAAGGCTCAGGA
This sequence comes from Clostridia bacterium, assembly GCA_030640665.1. Classification (GTDB taxonomy): domain Bacteria; phylum Aerophobota; class Aerophobia; order Aerophobales; family AE-B3A; genus JAUWRC01. Next base: position 2,114 of record DAOWIY010000113.1, on the reverse strand, counting down.
TGCATTGATGGACAGGATGATAAATATAAGATTGAGTCATTATGATAAAGATACAGAAGTTGCTATAACTTGTGCAAAGTCAGGGATCTCCAAATCTGATGCTGAGTCTATCATAGAAATGACAAGGTCCTTAAGGGAAGAGGAAATCGATGGGGTCGGCCCAAGTATCCGTGCTTGTATAAAAATTGCTAAGGTCCTGAGTTTAACTAAAGCTGACACACCTGCTTTCAAACAGGCCTGTATAGATATTTTAGATTCAGAGATGCATAGAAGAAAAGAGACTGCCAGGGATTTCAAGAAGATAATGCCAGGTTTAGTAGACAAATATTTTAATAGGAGTTCCTGAAACCACTATGGATAGAGAAGTAAAATTGGTGAAGGCAAAATCCCACTTTAAGCAGGGAAATAGGTTAAAAGTTGATGGCAAATTTGAACAAGCCCTCCAAGAATATCTAAAAGCGGTAGAGTTGAATCCTGATTTAGCAGAGGCTCATAATAATTTGGGGATTCTCTATAAGAATAATAATCGCTGTCAAGAAGCTGTAAATGAATATAAAAGGGCTTTAGAGATTAATCCCGAATTAGACCAAGCATATGACAACTTGGGGATAATATATTTAGAAATGGGCGATTTAGTGGCAGCTATTTCTATGTTTAAGAAAGCCTTAGACATAAATCCAGAAAATTCCAGAGCCCATAATAACTTAGGGTTGGTCTACGATAAAAAAGATGAAGGTAAGCTGGCTGAGGAAGAATATAAGAAGGCCGTGCAAGTTAATCCAGAGCTGCAAGAAGCGCATTATAATTTAGGTATTGTTTATGGAACTATGGGTTTATATGATGAATCCATTGAAGAATTTAAAAAGGCTTTAGATTTAGACCCCTTAGATATTTATAGCCATTTCAATCTTGCTCTTTCTTATAGCAGAAAAGGAGGTATAGAAAAGGCTATAGCTGAATATCAAACAGCTTTGGACCTCGCGCCTGATTTTAAAGAGGGCAATCGTAATTTAAAGTTACTAATAAAAAAGGAGGTATTGAAAGATGACTACCAGAGAGAAGGAGATTATTAGAGCTGTAAAAGGCCTGGGAGGGATAGCGCACCCTACTGCCATAGGGAAAGAGGTGGGTATAAGTGGGGATTACGCGGAGCAGCTATGCCGGGATTTAGTTTGGATGGGTCATTTAGCCAAGAAGGGACTAAAATTTAAACTAACTAAATAAACCAAAATATTATTAAAAGGAGAAATAGATGTCTTCTCCTAACGAAATAAAGATTTTGAGAATAGTTAGAGAAGTGGAAGGTCTTACAAAAAAAGCGCTGGCAGAAGAAATGGAAATTTCCGAGGATTATGCTCAGTATCTTCTTCGGGAACTTGCTAATCATGGATTTTTGGAGAAGGCTTCCGGCAGTTATTATATAACTGAAAAAGGAACTGATGAGCTTTTAGCTACTCTTTACCATATTCAAGGCATCTTGCAGGCAAAGATATACAGAGCAGCCAGACAAAAGAAAAGAATAGAGGAAAGGATAAACCAACTCAAAGGTAGCGAGGTTAAGTTACAGACCAAATAAAGAGGAGGGCAATATGAGGGGAGCTGAAGGACAGGTACTTAAGATTGTAAGAGAGCTAAAATTGGCTGATGAAAAGGTTATAGCCCGAAAGATGGCTGTCTCTTCTGAGTATGTAAACGAGATATGTGAAGGTTTAATCAAAGACGGCTATCTTTTAAAGGTAGAAAAGGGGTATAAACTTACTTCTCAAGGAGAAAGTTTAATTACCCCGGTTAAAATAAGAGGCCCCATTCCAGTCCTAAAGGGTGGGTTATAATGGACAACCAATTGTAGCGGTTTGATTTATCAAACAATTGTAGTAACGGTGCGATTTATCGCAGAAGTAGTGGTTTGATTCATCAAACAATGTCGGATAAATCCGACCGCTACATTCATTTTTTCATTATTTTTATTTCTAAAATTCCGTTTTTGTAACTCTTTTCGAGCTTACCTTTTGGTTTGCAAGAAAGCTTCAATCTCTGATGATACTTTCTATTAGAAACATCCACTTTTATGGTAATGATATCATTCTTTAAATTTACTTTTATATCTTTTTCCT
>DAOWIY010000080.1 GCA_030640665.1 Clostridia bacterium | reverse complement strand
TTTCTGAGGAGTCTTTTTCTGAGGAGTCTTTTTCTGAAGGAATAGACGATCAAAAAAGATACCCATTCTCCTTCCCGCATCAAAGACTCCCCCTAAGAAAACCCCAATAATTACTAGAAAAATAATCAAAAGCAGGGGCCAGGCAAAGATTAAAAGTAAGGCCATTAATAAACCGCTTAGCCCCCCTATGATCTTATTCTTGTTCTGTTTTAGAGAACGCCACATAAGAACCTCTTTTTAGTTTTTTCTCTTTCTTAAAAAAGTAGGGATATCTAAATCATCATCATAAACTTTTAAATCCAGCTCACTCTGATAAAATTCTTTTTTCTTCCTACTCTCTATTTTTGAAACAATCTCACCACCCACAGCTATAAGGCCAAGGGTTACTTCATTAGATAAACTTTTGTCTATGCTGGCACCAAAAGTAACCTCGGTACCTCGGGGAACAGCTTCCTTAATAATGGAAGCCGCCTTCTCTACTTCAAATAGGTTCAAGTTCTTTCCCCCTCGAATGTTAAATAAAACTCCTTTAGTTCTCTTTGGAGAGAATTTTCCCAGAAGAGGAAAAGAAATAGCTTGTTTGGCCGCATCCTGGGCTGCTTGTTCCCCTGCTCCTCTGCCCATAGCTATCTGGATGTGGCCTTTCTTTCGGAGAAGAGCTTTAAAGTCAGCAAAATCCAGGTCTATCAAACCAGGATACAAAAGTAAATCCCCCAGAACCTGGGCAGCTTCTTTTAGAATTTTATCTATTCTCCTGAACCCTTTTTCCAGAGACGGATCTTTCTCCACATTTTCTAATAGAATATCATTGGGAATTACCATCAGAGTATCCAGTATCTTTTCTAGCTCTGGAAGAGTTTCCTTGGCTAAGTTTACTCTCTTTTCTCCTTCAAAATGGAAGGGAAGGATAATAAACCCCATACTTAAACTACCCACCTCTTTAGCCAATTGAGCTACGATAGGGGAGACTCCTGTACCCGTGCCTTTTCCCAGACCAAAAACGAGGCAGACAAGATTTGTTCCCTCCAGTATCTGCTTGAGTTTTTCTTTTTCTTCCAGAGCAATCCGCCTGCCTATCTCTGGATTGCCACCCGTTCCCCATCCCCCGGTAGTGGCTTTTCCTAACTGGAACTTCTTTTTCACTGTACATCTTTCTAAGGATCTGATATCGGTATTGACAACAACAGACTCTATTCCTGATGAAAAAGAGGCATTCAGTCGAGACAAGATATTGCAGCCTGCTCCTCCAATTCCCAAAATCTTTATCTTGGGAGAGGATGCCTTCGGACTTGATCCAGGTAAAGGCTCACCAGAGGCGGATTCAAATTCAATCATAATAAACCCCATATTTTGTACATCGTACTTTGTTGTTCATAGTTTATTGTTGGTAGTTATTGTCATTGTAAGGCGAAGCCGAAGCAATCTCAGATTTAAAATTGTCTCAAAAATCGCAAATCATTCTGAAAGAATAGGCGAATATCATCAATCCCGTATTTCAACATACAAATCCGCTCCACTCCCATACCAAAAGCAAATCCCTGATACTTCTCTGGGTCATAATTAACCTTTTTAAAAACTTCAGGGTCTACCATACCTGCTCCCAGGATCTCCAGCCATCCCTTTCCTGAACAGACCCTGCATCCTGAACCTTTACACATAATACAGCTAATGTCTACCTCAGCGCTGGGTTCAGTAAAGGGAAAGAAACTGGGACGGAAACGAAGTTTTGTCTCTTTATCAAACATCTGATGGACAAAATAGGTAAGAGAGCCTTTTAAATCAGAGAAAGTTATTTTCTTATCCACGGCTAATCCCTCTACGTGATGAAACATAGTGAAATGAGAAGCATCCACAGCATCACGCCTATAGCATTTTCCTGGAGCAATTATACGAATAGGAGGAGATTCTTTCTCCATTATTTTGATCTGCACTGGAGAAGTATGGGTGCGTAAAAGATAGTTATTGTCTAAATAGAATGAGTCTTGTTCATCTCTAGCTGGATGATAGCGGGGCATATTTAAAGCCTCAAAGTTATAATATTCTGTTTCTGCCTCCGGGCCTCTTACTACTCGAAAACCCAACCCCATAAAAATTCTTTTAATTTCTTCTATGGTCTGAGTAATAGGATGTAATTTTCCCACAAGAGGTTTTTTGCCGGGTAAGGTTATGTCAATATATTCCTCTCTTTCTTCCTTTTCTATACTTTTTTTTCTTTCTTTTAACTCTTTCTCAATTTCCTCTTTCAACTGGTTAACTAACCCCCCTATAAGAGGTCTATCTTTAGAGGGGAGATTTTTTATACTCCTCAAAACTTTAGTAATTCTACCTTGTTTTCTTCCCAAAAACTCAATACGTACCTTCTCCAGAGATTTCTCATCTTTAACCTGAAGAATCTTTTCTTTTGCCTCGTCTCCCAGCTTCTCCAGCTCTTGCCTCATTCACTCTTCCCTTTTTGATAAACTAATCTATTGATGGCATTAATATAAGCTTTAGCGCTGGCCTCGATGATATCCGTGGAAGCACCGCGGCCAATCACTCCTGTACCCTTTCCTTCCAACCGTACGGTAACCTCGCCGATGGCTTCAGCGCCGCTGGTTACTGCCTGGATCTCATATTGCGTAACTTTGACCGGAATGTCTACCACGAGCTTGATAGCTTGGTAGACTGCATCTACGGGGCCGTCGCCGCAAGCAGCTATCTGCCTGGACTCGTTGCCGACCCGAATGCGCACAGTAGCTGTTGGAATTGTACCCGTACCACTAGAAGTATGGAGATACTCGATATGATACATCTCTGGAACTGGATGAACTTCGTCTTGGACAATGGCCATGAGATCCTCATCAAAAACCTCCTGTTTCTTATCCCCAATGCTCAGAAAACGCTGGTACACTTTCTTCAGTTCTTCTGGAGACAATGTATACCCCATCTTTTCGAGGCGATTCCGCAGACCGTGGCGACCCGTGCGAGCTGTAAGGACCACCCGACTCTCGGGGAAGCCCACATCCTTCGGCTGCATAATCTCATACGTCTCCCGTTTTTTCAGAAACCCATCCACATGTATTCCAGCGCTGTGAGCAAAAGCGTTCTTCCCTACGATTGCCTTATTAGGTGGAACTCTTATTCCAAACATATTAGCCACCAAACGGCTGGTGCGGTAAAACTCGCCGGTTTTAACTGCCGTCTCTACTCCAAAATGGTCCCGACGGGTATAGAGAGCCATAACTACTTCTTCGATGGCTGCATTGCCTGCTCGTTCGCCAATACCGTTAATAGTACCCTCGACTTGCTGTGCTCCATTTTTCACACCGGCTAGAGTGTTCGCTACAGCCATACCCAAATCGTTGTGACAGTGGACGCTAATAATTGCTTGATTAATATTTGGAACACGGGTGTGGATATCTCGGATCAGTGCACCGAATTGCTCAGGAACAGTGTATCCAGTTGTATCAGGAATGTTGACTACAGTAGCTCCAGCTTCAATGACAGCCTGAATTATCTCGAACAAGTAAGAGCGGTTGGCGCGGCCAGCATCTTCGGCGTAGAACTCGACGTCATCGGTATAGTTCCTAGCATGTTTAACTGCCTCAATGGACATTTGAAGAATCTGGGCCTTCTTTTCGCCCATCGTTTTCCCATATTTCTCATCTCTAAATTTACCGGCGATGTGGATATCGGAAACGCCAATACCTGTGTGGATGCGGGATCTTTTGGCTTTAGCCAGCGCTTTACCGCATTCATCAATGTCTCGAGCTACAGCTCGAGAAAGCGCGCAGATAATAGGACCTTCGATCTCCCTTGATATCACCTGTACAGCTTCAAAATCTTCAGGTGAAGAGATAGGAAACCCCGCCTCTATCACATCCACTTTCAGCCGGGCTAACTGCCGAGCTATTTCCAACTTTTCTCTATTTCCCAGTCGTGTTCCAGCAGCTTGTTCTCCATCTCGCAGGGTGGTATCAAAGATAATTATCCGTTCCATAAATAATGACTCCTTTTTTAGCGTATAGCGGGTAGCGTTTAGCGGATAGAAAACTCTACGCCCTCACCTTAACCCTCTCCCTTCCGGGGAAAGGGAAAAGAAAGACGAAATACAAATTTGGGTTCAAGGCAGGGGAAAATCTTCTTTTTCCCTCTCTAAAATTTTCCAAGCTCTTTCTAATTCTTCAGGAGTGTTGACTCCTAGGACTACCTCTGGATTCTTAGTCTGCATTGCTTCTACTCTGAATCCCCGTATATTTAAGAGTTCAACTACATCTGTTAAATAATACTCTTTCCCTTTATTATTACGATCCAGGTAAGGAAGAAGGGGAAGCATTTTCTGTGTATTAAAACAATATATCCCGCTGTTTATTTCTCGAATATTTAGCTCCTCAGGACTGGCATCCTTACTCTCCACAATTTTCTTAATCTGTCTATAGCCATTTTTAATAATTCTTCCATAGTGACAGGGGTCAGGAAGAAGAGCAGTTAATACTGTTGCCGCTGGTTTTTTCTCTCGTTGATACTGGATTAATTGGAGAAGTATGGAAGGAGTAAGAAAGGGAGCATCGCCTGGAAGTACCACTAACTCCCCTTGAAAATCACTCAGGAGAGGAACGACTTGCTTGAGAGCATGTCCTGTACCCAATCTTTCTCGTTGGTAGACATATTCAAATCCTTCTCCCAAAATAGACTTTATTTTTTCTGCCTGATGTCCTACCACAATAATAATTTTACTTATTCCACTTTTGATGCAGGCATCAACAGTAAATTTCACCAAAGCCTGCGAGCCCAAAGGATGAGCTAGCTTACTTAACTTTGATTCCATCCGTGTTCCCTCACCTGCTGCCAAAACCACTGCCCTTACCCTCTCCATTCTCTTCTCCTTTTTCATCACACTTCTTTGAGAAAATCTCGTGCCCCCTCACCCCTGCCTTCTCTTCGAACCCCCTAAGGTCTGAAACATTTTAATTAAACAATATCAATAATTCTAAGTTTGTCAAACACTAGCGACGACCCATTTACCTATTATTTGACGTTGGATTATTATATGTTATTATATAATGAATCCAGAGTGGTGTTAACTATTTAGTGGAGGGATTTAAGGAAGATGGGTTGGTTTGAGAGAACTTATAACAGAATAAAGAAAAAAGGAAAGAAAACCATAGACATTCCTCATGGATTATGGACAAAATGTACGAATTGTTCACAGCTTATCTATAATAAAAATCTGGAAGAAAATCTGAGGGTCTGTCCCAAATGTAACTATCACTTTTATCTGGGGGTAAGAGAAAGAATTGAAATTACTCTGGATAAAAATAGCTTCAATGAATATAATTTTAAAATAAATTCGGATGATCCTCTAAATTTTCCCGGATATAAAGAAAAATTAAGCAAGAATGAAAAAAAGACGGGCTTGGATGAGGGAGCTTTAATTGGAGAAGGAAAAATAGGAAAAATTCCAATAACTGTTGGAGTTACCGATTTTCGCTTTATGGGTGGAAGTATGGGCTCAGTGGTGGGAGAGAAAATAACTCTAGTTATAGAAAAGGCTATGGAAAAAAGGCATCCTCTACTTCTCATCTCCGGGTCAGGAGGGGGAGCAAGGATGCAAGAAGGGGTAATTTCCCTCATGCAGATGGCAAAGACTAGCGCTGCTGTAGCCGAACTGAAGAAAGAGGGACTTCTCTATATCTCTCTTCTTACCCATCCTACCATGGGAGGAGTGATGGCAAGCTTCGCCAGTCGAGGAGACATTATTCTAGCAGAGCCAGGGGCCCTTTTGGGCTTTGCCGGACCCCGAGTAATAAAACAAACCATCAAACAACAAATTCCCAAAGGATTTCAACAAGCAGAATCCTTGCTCAAACATGGAGGAGTCGATTTAGTAGTAGAAAGAAGTAAGATTAGGTCCACTTTAATTAGAATTCTTGATTTTACCCTTTCTTAAGGTATAGAAATTTATACGCGTGCCGAAGGACATTTTCTGAAGAAGGCTTATATACAGCGACGGAAGGAAATTGGCTAAATAGCCAAAGCTATTTACCCGAGCATATTAACTCGGGAAATGTCCTGAGGCATTTCTTAGGGATTTGAAGGCGAAAAAGACAGGAGGTAATAAGGATGGAGAGACCCGTCATTGACCAAGAATTGTGTACAGGATGTGAGATTTGTATTGATGAATGTCCAAACAGCTGTTTGGAACTGGTAGATGATGTCGCCAGCTTAGCCAGGCCGGAAGATTGTGATGGATGTGCATCCTGTGCAGAGGGTTGTCCCTCTGAAGCTATCACTATGGAAGAAGCATAACTTACAGAAATCCAGGTAATATTTAAGGCTCGGACAGGGCCTTCAGACCCTAGAAATATCAGTTTCTGCGATAAACTGAGAACCTTCCGACCTTGGTCGTAGAGAGTGTCTATCTAGGCCAAGCAAGTTTTCCCCAGCGGATTAAAGCTTGGTCTATTTTTAAAGGAAGTTTAGTGAAAAGAAGGAAAAGTCAAGAGGTAAGAGTCGGAAAGGTAAAAATTGGCGCTGGCGCTCCGGTGGTAGTACAAGGAATGACCAAGACGCATACAGAAGATACCGCCGCTACAATTGAGCAAATCAGAAAACTTACCAGAGCTGGAGCTAAGATAGTAAGAATGGCTTTACCGACTATGAGAGCAGTCAGAGCCTTATCTCAAATTAAAAAGGAAGTAGATGTACCTTTGGTGGCCGATATCCATTTTAATCACCGATTGGCTCTGGAAGCTATAGAAGAGGGAGTGGATAAAATAAGAATCAACCCAGGAAATATGGAAAAAAAGAAGATAATAGAAATAGCTAAAAGAGCTAAGTAAAAAAGAATCCCTCTTCGTATCGGTGTAAACTCTGGCTCTTTAGAAAAAGATCTCCTGAAGGATAATCCACTCTGGAAAAAGATATCTCGGACTAGAGGGAAAGAACATCAGCGAATAATAGCTGAGGCTATGGTAAAAAGTACCCTGCGTACAGTAAGATTATTAGAGAAGGAAAATTTTCTAGATATCGTTGTCTCCCTCAAAGCTGCCGATGTTCTCACCACTATCCTCTCCTATGAACTCATTTCAGATAAGATTCCCTATCCTCTTCATCTGGGGGTAACGGCTGCTGGTCCTTCCCCTCAGGGCATTATCAAATCATCTATAGGCATAGGAACGCTTCTTGCTCAAGGAATTGGAGATACTATTAGAGTTTCTTTAACTGGCGATCCTGTAGAGGAAGTAAAAGCAGGCTATGGAATTCTAGAATCACTCGATTTATATAAAGATAAAGCTATCTTTATCTCCTGTCCTACCTGTGGAAGATGCCAGGTAGATCTAAAATCCATTGTCCAGAAGGTTCAATCCAGAGTCGAGAGGATTAAGATTCCTCTGACGATAGCAGTTATGGGTTGTGAAGTTAATGGCCCAGGAGAGGCAAGACAGGCAGACATCGGCATAGCCTGCACAAAAAAGGGAGGAGTACTTTTTAAAAGGGGCAAGGTAATTAAAAAAGTTGAGGAAAAGGATATAGTAAAGACCCTTTTAGAAGAAGTAGAGAAATTTAAATGACTAAATATATTTTTGTAACCGGCGGAGTCCTTTCTTCTCTGGGTAAGGGGATAGCCTCAGCCTCTATTGGAGCTCTTCTCAAAAGTCGGGGCTTGAAAATAAGTATGTTAAAATTCGACCCCTACCTCAATGTAGATCCAGGAACAATGAGTCCTTACCAGCATGGGGAGGTATTTGTGACCAGGGATGGCGCGGAAACAGACTTAGACCTCGGTCATTATGAGAGATTTGTGGGAATAGAGCTATCCTCGCATAATAATGTAACTACAGGACAAATCTACAGTGCAGTGATCGAGAAAGAGAGAAAGGGCCAGTACCTGGGAAAAACTATACAGGTAGTTCCTCATATTACTGAAGAAATCCAGAAGAGGATAAAAAAGGTAGCCAGAAAAGATAAAGCCCAGGTAGTCATTACCGAAATAGGAGGAACAGTAGGAGATATTGAATCCCTTCCCTTTCTGGAGGCAATAAGGCAGTTTCGCCTTAAGGAAGGCAAAGAGAATACATTATTTATCCATCTTACTCTTCTTCCCTATGTCTCTTCTTCTGCAGAACTTAAGACTAAACCCACCCAGCACAGTGTGGGTAAACTGCGAGAAATAGGAATCCAGCCAGACTTAATTCTCTGTCGGACACAGGTTCCTTTGACAGAAGAAGCAAGAAGTAAAATCTCTCTTTTTTGCAATGTGGAAAAGAGAGATGTTATTCAGGCTATAGAGGTAAAAAATGTTTATGAGATCCCTTTAAAATTTGAAAAAGAGAGATTGACTAAAAATATCTTACGAAAGCTGGATTTGTCTATTTCCCATGAGAATCTTAATGAATGGCGAAAGTGGGTAGAAAAAGTAAACAATCCTGAAGGAGAGGTAAAAATCGGAGTAGTGGGTAAATATGTAAGAATGAAAGATACCTATAAAAGTATATATGAAGCTCTTATCCATGCCGGAGCAGCTAACCGAGTAAAAGTTAAATCTTTGTGGATAGAAGCAGAAGAAGTAGAAGAAAACCCAAAAAAATATCTAGATTCTGTCGAGGGTATCCTTATTCCGGGAGGATTCGGAGGACGAGGAATAGAAGGAAAAATAAGAGCCATTCAGTATGCAAGAGAGAATGGACTACCTTTTCTGGGAATATGCTTAGGAATGCAGTGTGCTACCATTGAGTTTGCCCGAAACGTAGCCAGGTTGAGTGGAGCTAATACTACAGAGTTCGACCCTGGAGCCCCTCAGCCAGTGATAGATCTTCTCCCTGAACAAAAAAAAGTTAAAAAGAAGGGCGGTACAATGCGATTAGGTAGTTATCCCTGTCGGCTGGAAAAAGAAAGTTTTAGCTATCGCGCCTATAAAAAGCCCGTAATTTATGAGCGCCACCGCCATAGGTATGAGTTTAATAATGAGTATCGCCAGATTCTTACTCAGAAGGGATTAAAAGCTACAGGAATCTTTCCAGAGAAAGATTTAGTAGAAATCATAGAAATTCCTGACCATCCCTGGTTTGTAGCTGTTCAGTTTCATCCAGAGTTTCAATCCCGACCAGGATCTCCTCATCCACTATTCAGGGATTTTATCAAGGCAGCCATAAAATGAAGATGATCCTGCTTTTCTTAAGCGCAGCCCTGGTGAATAATTTTGTCTTAAGGTATTTTCTTGGCATTTGTCCTTTTCTGGGAGTTACGGGGAAAGTAGAATCAGCTATAACTATGGGCTTTGCCACTACCTTTGTTATGACCCTGACAGCCATTATTATCTGGCCAATCAACCATTTTATTCTGGTCGATCTTCCCTTCTTAAAGTATGTAACCATTATTTTGGTTATCGCCTCATTAGTCCAGCTAATAGAGATGTTTATTCGAAAGACCAGCCCTGTTCTCTATCGGGCTCTGGGAATTTATCTACCTCTTATTACCACTAATTGTTCTATTTTCTTTCTTGCCCTTTTCATAACAGAACCTCTACGAGATTATAGTTTTGTAGAAAGCATAATCTTTGGCTTTGGCGCAGGATTAGGATTCACCCTGGTTATGCTTATAATGGCTGGAATCAGGGAACAGCTAGATTTTGCCGATGTTCCTAAGCCCCTCCAGGGAGCATCTATCACTTTAATCACTGCTGGTTTATTAGCCCTGGCTTTTATGGGCTTTACTGGACTCATTGGCAGCTAAAATGAATTTAATTTTAATCTCCACTCTAAGCATGGGAGGTTTGGCGGCTGCTTTTGCTCTTTTTTTATCCATCGCCCATAGAAAGCTCAAAGTGGAAGAAGACCCCAGGGTAGAAAGAATTCTGGAGATTCTACCCGGCGCTAATTGTGGGGCATGTGGATATGCTAGCTGCCATGCTCTGGCAGAAGAAATGGTCAAAGGAAACTCCTCGGTTGACTCCTGTATAGCGGGAGGAAACAATACCAGCCAGAAGATAGCAGGGATATTGGGAGTAGAGTCTGAAGTAACCCAAAGTAAAATAGCCTTCCTTCGCTGTGGAGCTTTCCAATCGGAAAGAAAGAAAAAAGCAGAGTATGAAGGAATTAAAAGTTGCCAGGCAGCAGATATGATAGCCGGGGGAGAGTTAACCTGTGCCTATGGCTGTCTTGGCTATGGCGATTGCCAGACCGCTTGTCTCTTTGATGCTATCTCTATGAGGAATGGTCTGCCTCAAATAGAGCTTGCTAGATGTACAGGGTGCGGAAATTGTGTTAAGGCCTGTCCGAGAAACTTAATTTCTCTTGAGGTTTTGAACGAGGAACCTCAATATAGAGTGGTCTGTTCCTCTTTGGATAAAGGGAAAAAGGCTCGTACAGCCTGCGAAAGAGCTTGCATAGCTTGCGGTATATGCGTTAAGGTTTGTCCCTTTGATGCTTGCCAGATAGTTGATAATCTGGCTGTAATTGATCAAAGAAACTGCCAGAGCTGTGGAATATGCGCGGAAAGATGCCCTACAGGAGCGATACATCTTGTATCTCGTTGTTTGTCGCTCGTATCTAGTAAAGCGGGTGGTGTTTAGCGTATAGTTTCAACTATTTTTTATTTGCTTAGCTTTGTGAAAATAATTACAAGGTCGGAGGAAATCAAGAATTTGACAGGGATTAAGAGAAGTGGTAAAATTAAAAAAAGCTTGTTTTGAAGGTATTTTTGGAGAAAAGGATGAAAATTGCTATAACTGGTAAAGGAGGGGTAGGAAAAACTACTCTGGCCGCTGGTCTAGCCACCTTCTTTTCCCGAAAAGGAAGAAAGGTTTTCGCCATAGACGCTGACCCTGACGCGAATCTTGCTCTTACTTTGGGGTTCCCCGAACCCTCCCGTATAAAGCCTTTAATCCAGATGAAACAGTTGATAGAAGAGAGAACAGGTGCTAAAATAGGAACCCTTAACCCCTACTTTAAACTAAATCCCAGGGTTGATGATACACCAGATAAATACTTTGCTCGCCATAAAGGAATAAACCTGATGGTGATGGGAACGGTGAGAGGAGGAGGCCTCGGCTGCGCCTGTCCGGAAAATGCATTTTTAAAGGCTCTCTTGGGACACCTAATTTTGGAACGTGAAGAGGTAGTTATCCTGGATATGGAGGCGGGAATAGAACATCTGGGAAGGGGAACAGCAAGGGGAGTGAATGAGATGATAATTGTAGTAGAGCCAGGGTCTCGAAGCATAGAAACAGCCTTTCGAATTAAAGAGTTAGCTAAAGATATTGGTATAAAGAATATAGACATTGTGGGAAACAAAATTCGCCATAATTCTGATAAGGAATTTTTGAAAGTTCATATGCCTCACTTTAATTTTTTGGGATTTATTCGCTATGATGAGAAAATTTTAGAAGCAGACCTGAATAATACTTCACCTTTTGAGACGAATACAAAACTAATGGAAGAGGTAGAAAATATTGCCGGGAAGATAACGAAGGATTAATCATGGAAGATAAAGCTATATATACAACAAAAGAGGCTGCCAACTATCTTGGGGTAAGTCCATCTACTATCTATCGCATGGAAAAAAGTGGTTTGCTTTCTCCCATAAAAACCTCGGGAGGGCAAAGACGCTTCAGCCAAAAGAATATCCCTCTCGATAAAAACAAAGGTGGTCAACAGAGTGTATGTGCTGATATTACAACAATTGCAAAACAAGTGGGATGGAAGTATCATTCTACAATTATTTGGAATGAGCAAAATATTTCAAGACGGACTGCATGGAAGGAGAGCAATAGTTATGACAATTAGAGAAATAAGAAATGAACTTGAGAGGATTTACAAGGAAAGGAAAAGTTGGAATGGAGCAAAAGGACCATTTACTGAACCGGCAATAAGACAAAGAGAGTTAATTTTGATAAAACAACAAATTCTCTACCGAATAGAAGATACAAAGTTGCTGAAAGATAAAACTGAAGAATCTTTCAATCTTACTTTATATAAAATAATAAATGACTATTAAAACTACAAGTGATATATAGTGAAATTAGATTCAAGGCCCAATGGGAGATACCAATGAACAGCCAGGAAATCTTAAAAGAGGCAGACATAAGACCTGATGAGTCAATTCTTTTAGTTACTGCAAAAGAAGCGATTCAAAACCTGCTGGAAACAATGGAAGAATATTGTCCTAGTTTAAAAATAGATAAAATGGCAAAAGAAGATATTAAAACTCTGCTTAATTCTTATGGAGCTTGTATTGTTGAACATCATCCCGAACATCATCACCAAGAGAGAGCAGTACTTCTGAGAAACTTTGAAATGTTAAGGAAATACGGGTCAAAAGACGAAGATTATGAACTTATAGATTTTTGTTAGTCATTGATCCTATGTGTGGTAGTGAAACTACTATCGATGTTTGTGAAGAGAAAAACTGAGAAGTCTTGTTTGAAAAAAAATTCTCATAAAGTTTTACAATGATACCATTAAAAAAACAGGATAATCTGGAGGTATCTTTTCGACGAGCTTTGGAGGAATTAGCTAAAAAAGATATAGAGCATCAGTGCCGGCTTGCAGGGGCAGATTATAAACTCACCTCCTCAGGTGAGGCTCTAATAAGTCTTTCGCTTATGAATGAAGTTTACCAGATTCGCTATCCCCAGGGTGAGGTGATTTGCCGAGATAACCCTAGACCAGTTAATCTTATGAAAAAAGCTATTCTTTTGCGCTATCTAAACAATGCTAGGGAAGCTGGAGAGGCTAAGGGAGCGGGTGCTAAGGGAACTGGGAGTGAGAAAGTTAGCACCGAAGAAAAGCTGGTAGGATTTAATCAGCTTCCGGAAGGCAGTTTCTATAATCCTGCTTTTTCTCAGAGGGTGGTGAAACCATTTATTGACTTTTTCGGTGAAGAGCCAGAGAAGTTAAAATGGGCTGCAGAAAGGCTAGGAGGGGTGGAAATTCCCTTTGGTGATGTGGGAGTTAGAGTCCCCTTTTTGCCTAAAGTTAGTATCTCTTTTGTTCTCTGGAAAGGAAATAATGAATTTCCACCTAATGGAAAGATTCTTTTTAATTCTAACATAACTTCTTATCTCTCTACGGAAGGAATTGTCATCGCCAGCGAAATGCTGTTTAATGAATTAAAAAAAGAGCTCTGAAAAGGTAAAATTTCTGTCATTAGATTGCTTCGTCAGCACTTCGTGTCTTCTCGCAATGACAAATAGAAGTTCGCTGCAATGACGGTAGAGTAATTTCGTCTTAAAAATGAGAATTTTTGGAGTTTTCAAAAAACAACCACAAAGGAGAATAAACATGGGTAAAGTTGAAGAAAGATCGGTTGATCCTGCTAGTCAAAAGATGCTCAAAAGAGCAAACGAAGAAGATATTATGGTCGCCTGGGACAGACTTGAGGCTATGCAGCCCCAGTGTGGGTTTGGAAGGCTGGGTATCTGCTGTCGAAACTGTGCTATGGGACCTTGTAGGATTGACCCTTTTGCCGAAGAAGAGCAAACCGGAGTATGTGGAGCGAGTGCAGATACCATTGTCGCCAGGAACTTTATCAGAATGATTGCTGGAGGAGCGGCGGCTCATTCTGACCATGGCCGAGATATTACTCATGCCCTGATGTTAGCTTCTCAAGGAAAAGCAGATGCCTACACTATGAAGGATGAAGTAAAATTAAAAGCCTTAGCCCGCGAGTACGAAATTAAAGTTGATGGAAGAAAAAAGGATGAGATTGCCGAGGAACTTGCGGAAAAAATTTTTGCTGAATTTGGTCGCCAGCACGGTGAGATAAAGATGCCTCTCAGGGCTCCTGAGAAAAGAGTAAAAGTATGGAAAGAGCTGGGAATTATGCCCAGAGGAATAGATAGAGAAATTGTAGAAACTATGCATAGAACCCACATTGGAGTGGATAATGATTATAAAAATATCCTTATGCATGGTTTTAGAACTGCCCTATCCGATGGATGGGGTGGCTCTATGGTTGCTACTGACCTTTCTGATGTGCTCTTTCATACTCCCCATCCTATATTAGCCAGGTCAAATCTGGGGACTCTTTCCCTGGATGAGGTGAATGTGGTAGTTCATGGTCACGAGCCTACTCTTTCCGACGTAGTAGTAGATGCAGTCAGAGATCCTGAGATTATAAAACTAGCTAAAGAGAAAGGAGCCAAAGGAATTAATCTTACCGGGATGTGCTGCACTGCCGCTGAGATTTTAATGCGCCATGGAATCCCGGTAGCGGGAAATTTCTTGCAGCAGGAACTTGCCATTCTCACTGGAGCAGTAGACTTAATGATGGTAGATGTTCAGTGCATAATGCCTGCCTTATCCAGTGTAGCCAGTGCCTTTCATACTAAACTGGTGACAACTTCTCCCAAGAACAAAGCCCCCGGTGTAACTCATATAGAGTTCAAAGAAGAAGAAGCCTACCAAATAGCCAAAAAGATACTTAAAATGGCTATTGAGAATTTCCCCAATCGAAATGGACATGGTATTCAGATTCCTGAGGAAAACCAGGATTTAGTGGCTGGATTTAGTGCAGAGAATATTCATAACTTCCTAGGCGGAACCTATAGAGCCACTTATAGACCCCTTAATGATGCTATTATTAAAGGAAGAGTGCGGGGTCTAGCCGGTGTTGTGGGATGTAACAATCCTAAGATTAAACATAACTTTGGTCATATAGAAATGAGTAAAGAATTAATTAAAAATGATGTTCTGGTAGTAGTAACAGGGTGCACGGCCATTGCCGATGCTGAAGCAGGTCTGCTTCAGCCTGAGGCTGCTTTTGAATATGCAGGAAAGGGACTTCAGGAAATATGCGAAACAGTGGGCATTCCACCCATACTTCACGTGGGCTCCTGTGTAGATAATAGCAGAATACTGGTAGCTCTTAGCAATGTAGTTAAGGAAGGAGGACTGGGAGAGGATATAAGTGACCTGCCAGCAGCTGGTGCTGCCCCTGAGTGGATGAGTGAAAAGGCTGTATCCATAGCATCTTATTTTGCAGGGTCGGGTTTATTCACTGTACTTGGGGTTCCTTTTCCAATCCTGGGGAGCAAGAATGTAACTAATTTTCTTTGTAATGATATGGAAAATATTCTTGGTGGGAAGTTTGCTTTTGAAGCGGATCCCATAAAAGCAGCTCATTTAATGATTGACCATATAAATAAAAAACGGAAGGCTTTAAAGTTTAAGCCGATGATGTATGAATAAATTTAAAGGGGGGGGTTAAATGAATTATCTCATTATGATAGATCCAGAAAAGTGTCTGGGGTGCAAAAGCTGTGAGCTGCAATGTGCTGTAGCTCATTCAGAGTCTAAGGATTTATTTGGTGCCATTGGGGAAGATCCTCTTCCCGAGCACAGGGTAACTGTTGAATCAATGGGAGAGCTTGCTCTGCCTCTTCAGTGCCGACACTGTGAGAATGCTCCCTGTGTAAATATATGTCCTACTCATGCTTTATACAGAGCAGGATCTCAGCAGCCAGTGATGATTAAAGAAGAGCTTTGCATTGGGTGCAAATGGTGTATTTTAGTCTGTCCTTTCGGTGTAATTGGTATGAATCGGGAAGGAAAAGCAGCTATTAAATGTGACCTTTGCTTTGAGAGGATTGAGGCAGGAAAAGAGCCCGCCTGCGTAGAGGCCTGTCCCACGGGAGCCCTAAGTTTTGTAAAGATTGA
>DAOWIY010000005.1 GCA_030640665.1 Clostridia bacterium | reverse complement strand
TAATAAGGCAGAGGAGACAATTTCTCCCGTGGACAGGAGCATATCCAGTTCTCTTTTTGGGGGATGAGAATTAACTTGTGAGGCAAGCTTCAGTAATTCATCGGTGGTATCTCCCATAGCTGAGACTACTGTTACTATATTATTTCCCTTTCTTTTTGTGGCTAATACCCTTTTGGCTATCTCTTTAATTTTTTCAGGAGAGCTAACCGAGCTCCCTCCATATTTTTGCACAATTAAAGCCAATTTCTTCCTCTAACTTACAGCTTATAGCTTATCTAACTGACCTAATACATATCCTCTAATTTTTTGAGGAGAAGGAGAATCTGCCACTATTTTACCTTCCTTTATTATTGGTTTTAATAAAGGAATAAAATTTCCTCCGCAAGAGCATTTCTTTATTTTTCTCTTAAAAGGAAGAGTCTGATGAGTGAGGCAAGAGGAACATTGCCAGATTTGTTTTTTTCCAGAACGTTTTCCTTTTTTAGCAAAAGGTTTTCCTTCCACCTCAACTATATCTAAGGAAAAGTCTATCACTGGAGCATTGCTTATCCAGGTACCCACTCCAAAAGCATCGGCTATAGAACTAAGAAGGTTAATTTTCTCTTCGTCCATTCCTCCCGAAACAAAAAGTTTTATGGCTTTAAATCCTCGTAAATCCAATTCCCATCTTATCTCTTCTAAAAGCTCTAAGAGATCACCTCTTCTGGAAGGGGGAGTATCTATCCTCACAGCAAAGAGATTCTTACCCAGCGCTTCTGCCACTCTAAGAGTTTCAAATTTTTCATCTCCTAATGTATCTATCAGAGCTACTCGCTTCACTTCAGGTTCAATGACTTCGTGGAAAAGCTCGGTAGCTTTCAGTGTGTCTCCTGCTACCAAAACAAGAGCATGAGGGATAGTGCCCACAGGTTTTTCCTTCAGTTCTTTTGCGCTCTTACTTACAGCTACTCCGTCGCATCCTCCTATAAAGCAGGCTCTGTCCAGCATAGGGGTTATCCCTGGGTGCATCCTTCTTGCTCCAAAGTGATAGATGGTCTTGCCCCGGGAAACTTTTTTGCAGCGAGCTGCCCGCGTGGCCACTCCAGAAGCCTGGCAAATTAGACCTAAAAGAGAGGTTTCATATTTAGCGAATTCGCTGTAATTACCCTCTATGGTTAAGACTGGTTCAGAAGGATAAAAGAGAGTGCCTTCAGACATACCCCAGACTTTAATCTTTAATCCTTCAAGTAAATAGAGTACTTCGTCTAAGCCAGCCAGGACCGCCCATTTATAATCTGAAGGAAAACTGCGTGCCCTTACTTCTGCGGTAACCTTTTTATCCATCTTTTTTTCTTTAAGAATCTTTAGTGTTCTTTCAAAATAGACATCAGTAACCTTGCCCTTTTTGATGTCTTCACTGCTTGAGATGTGAAACATAGCAGTACCAGCCCTCCTTTTTTGGTAATTTTTCAAATTTGATTACTTTTAGTATATAGCAAAAATAAGGTAATCGTCAAGTTCTCGAGGTAGTTGGCCACAAGTTTACTAGAGGATTTCCTTTTTTCTCAGAGATTACTTTTACTTTCACTCCGTAAACTTTCCAGATATTCTTTTCATTAATTATTTCCCTGGGGCCACCCTGCGCAAAAACTTTTCCCTTATGTAAGAGAATTAGTCGGGAGGTATACTGGCTGGCCAGGTTTAAATCGTGGGAAACTAGAATTATAGTGATTCCTTTTTTCTGGTTTAATCTTTTTAAGAGATTAAAGACATCCAATTGATGCCTTATATCAAGATGGGCTGCTGGTTCATCCAGAAGAAGAAGGGTGGGTTTCTGGGCTAGACTGCGAGCGATGACCACTCTTTGTTTTTCTCCTTCACTTAGCTCGTTTATCCTTCTTTGGCGAAAAGAAATGGTTTCGGTTAACTCCATAGCTTCTTCAGCAATGAGATAATCGTTTTTTCCTTCTAGGTAAAAGCGAGGAAGATAGGGGATTCTGCCCAGGAGCACAAAATCTTCTACAGTAAAGGAAAAATGAAACACCGAAACCTGCGGAACCACAGCTATCTTTTGAGCCAGGTGTTTGGCTGATATTTCTGCAATATCTTTCTTATTATAAAAAATGTTTCCCTTTCGGGCAGGTAGAATCTTGGTTATGCTTTTGAGCAAAGTAGTTTTACCTGAACCATTGGGTCCGATTAGTCCCCAGAACTCTCCTCTTTTTACCAGGAGATTAATTCCTTTGAGGACGGCTTTTCTTTTATATCCGCTCCAGAGATTCCTTATCTCCAGCAAGATCTCCTCATCCATTCCTACCATCTGAATTCTACC
>DAOWIY010000025.1 GCA_030640665.1 Clostridia bacterium | reverse complement strand
TGCATTTGGTAACTCTGTCCAAATATAGAGGCCATGAAGATGGTTAACAAAAAGGTGTTCACCATCAAAGCATGGTGTCCCCATATGGGTAACATAGTTTTGCTCAAGCGTGTTGGTTTCAAAATCAGGAGCGCCCAGAACTACATCAGCTAAGGTTACATTGCAATTAGGAATGCCATTATAAATTAAGACCCGGTTCTGAGTGTATCCACAAGAGACAAACAAGCGATCTCCTGCGACTGCTATTCCGCCATATGCTGGGTGCAGTGAAGTTGCTGTAGTGCACTGTGGATTCAGCCCACCACCAAAGTCTACTTGGCCGAGTATGACATCTGGCCTGTCATCTTCACCCACGGGAAATTCATTCCAGATAAACACATGTCGATCTGTAGCTACCAGAAGCTTTCCATCAACTACGCAAATGCCCCAGGCGAACTGCGATTTTCCCCATAGGACGAAATCGTAGGGCTCACTATCACTTTGTGGTAGTTCATTCCAGACAAAGGTTTTTTCGGCAGTATAATCTCCAACTAAGAGATGTTGTCCATCGAAGTATGCGCAACGCGGTGTGCCATTAGTCCCTATTATTTCCTCGGTTAAGACCACATCTGCCGACTGGAAATTCTCAGTGGGAAAACTATTCCAAATTAATACATTGCTGACCCCTGTGCCAGTAATTATGACTCGTGTTCCATCGGTGAATACATCCCAGGGCCATTCGAAATACTTCTTTTCCCAATCATCTGGGTAGGGAAGCGACCTTCCCCCTCGCGTGGTAAAATCAGAAGCGCCCAGAACCAAATCTGCAGGCTCGCCGTTTTGTGTGGGAAATTCATTCCATACCAATACTCGATTATTTTCTGTATCCGCTACTAACAGGTGTTGTCCATTGGTAGCCACGCCCACCGGCCAGTTCAGTTTATCTGCGGCTAATCCAGGCTCGCTGGAATAAAGGTCTTCCTGACCTATCACCAAATCAGGGGGTTGATTGATTTGCGTGGGAATGGAGTTCCAAATCAGCACACGATTGTTCCATGTATCTGCGAGGATAAGCCTTTCCCCGTCGGTAGCTATCTTCCCGGGGTGATTAAAGACAGTCGGACTCGCCTTACCAAAGTCGTTTAGCCCTAATATGATGTCGGCATCTTGACCGGTTTCAAACCAGCCCGTTGGCTTCTCGGTGACGGGTTCATAAACGGAACCAGTAAAATTGGCTGTTATCTCCTCTGAGAAACCAGTAGCAAAGGTATAGTCCTTCGATATCGCCTCCTCTTCTGCAACATTCCTTGATTTTACCCTGAAGAAATAAATCATTTCTGGCTCTAGGTCGCTCAATTCAACGCAATGTTGAAGGGTAAGTTCTTCATCTAAGGTGGTGTTGAACCCATAGTCAGGGGTCTTGCCATATTCTACCTGGCTGGTAGCCGGTTCATCAGTCTCCCAAAAAACAGTAACCCTGGTAACAGGTTCTACGCATGTATCTAAGACATCAACATTGCTTATAACAGGCGCTGATGCTAAAGTAACAGTAGTATCAC
This sequence comes from Clostridia bacterium, assembly GCA_030640665.1. Classification (GTDB taxonomy): domain Bacteria; phylum Aerophobota; class Aerophobia; order Aerophobales; family AE-B3A; genus JAUWRC01. The sequence goes on along the minus strand of DAOWIY010000025.1, from coordinate 12,516 downwards.
CAGATGCGTAATTCGTAATGTTTGCAACACTACCCATGCAAACAAAAACAGTAAATGTAATCACCAAAACAAATATCAAGTTAATCTTTCTGTTTTGTCGAATAAACATTTAAACCTCCTATTTTATTTGTATTTAACATACTGTCCAATTTTTAGGGTCCATTATACTTTCCTAATTTTTTCAAATAAATCATCAAGATAGAAATGGCGGGGGGAGTGACGCCGGAAATGCGAGATGCCTGTCCCAGCGAATGCGGCCTTATTCTTGATAGTTTCTCTTTAACTTCCCCAGAAAGAGAAGGGATGCTTTGAAAATCAAAATGAGGAGGGATTTTCAGTTTTTCCATTTTCTTGAATCTTTCCACCTCGTCTAGCTGCCTTTTAATATATCCATCATACATAACCTGGATCTCAACTTGCCTGGCTTCTTCCTCTGAAATCTTGCCCTTTTCTTTATCTAAAACTTTTAAGTCTTGATAGGAGATTTCCGGGCGTTTAAGAAGTTCCTTCAAGCTAAGGGGGCTCTTTATGGGTCTTGTGCCTAGCTGATTAAGCTCTTTATTTACTCTAGTATTAGGAAATATCTTGGTTGAGCTAAGCCTGGCCAGCTCAGCCTTAACAGCTTTTTCTTTCTCCTTAGTTTTTTCATATTCTTCTCTGGCTACCAATCTCACCCTGTATCCCACCTCCCGCAGCCTGAGATCTGCATTGTCCTCCCTTAAAAGAAGTCGATACTCAACCCGGGAAGTAAACATACGGTAAGGCTCGTTGGTCCCCTTGGTCACCAGATCATCAATTAAAACCCCAATATATGCCTCAGACCTATCTAAAACGAGAGGTTTCCTCCCCTGTACCCTTAAAGCAGAATTAATCCCCGCTATAAGTCCCTGAGCGGCCGCCTCCTCATAACCTGTAGTTCCATTAATCTGGCCAGCAAAATAAAGACCATTAATTAATTTTGTTTCCAGAGTGGGTTTTAAGTGAGTAGGATCAACATAATCGTGCTCAATACCATAACCGGGGCGCAGGATCTCTACCTTCTCCAATCCCTCAATACTTCTGAGTATTTTAAGTTGAACATCAAGGGGAAGGCTGGTAGAAAGGCCATTAGGGTAAAATTCACTCGTTTTAAGCCCTTCTGGTTCAAGAAAGATTTGATGTCTCTGTCTGGAGGGGAACTTCATCACCTTGTCCTCAATAGAAGGACAGTATCTTACTCCCGTTGCTTTAATTACACCGCTGTACAGAGGTGAGCGATCCAGGTTCTCCCTGATTATCTGGTGAGTTTTAGCATTAGTATAGGTAATATAACAAGAAACCTGGGGCTGTTCTATTTTTTCCGTAGAGAAGGAAAAAGGAATAGGGCGAGAGTCTCCCCTCTGCTCTCCAAGGTGGGAAAAATCAATACTCTTTCCATCCAAACGAGGACAGGTACCTGTTTTAAACCTACCTACACGGAACCCTAAATCTCTTAAACTGGAGGCAAGTTCTTCAGAGGCAAAATCACCCATCCTTCCACCAGAGAAATGCCTCAGACCAATGTGAATCAAACCATTTAAGAATGTTCCTGGAGTTATAACTACATACCTGCCTAAAAATCTTTGTCCAATATGAGTCTCAACACCCAGAACCGCTTTTTTTGCCCCCTGGACTTTCTCTTTTTTTAGTAATATCTTATCAACTAAAGCTTCTTTTATATCCAGTCCTGGCTGATTCTCTAAAACATATTTCATATAAAGGCGATAATTCTGCCGGTCTGCCTGAGCACGGGAAGACTGCACTGCCGGGCCCTTTTTGGTATTAAGGCGACGAAATTGAATGGCTGTCTTATCAATAGCCTTGGCCATCTCTCCTCCTAGGGCATCGATTTCCTTAACCAGTTGTCCTTTGCCCAGACCGCCTATAGCTGGATTACAGGACATAAAACCTATTGTATCCAGATTCATAGTCAAAAGTAGAGTCTGGCAACCAAGCCTTGCTGCAGCTAAACTAGCCTCAATCCCGGCATGGCCACCCCCTACCACAATAACATCGTATTTTTTAGGGTAGCTCAAAGAAAATCCCTCCTTTTACCAACACTATCCTAGCAAAAAAAGGTTAAAAGTAAAACGTACTTCCCTTTCTCTTGACACTCTCCCTTATTTTTATTAACCTTAAAACAAACAAATTTACCTAAGGAGTCACAACTTGCCCGAAAACAAAAAATGCCAATTTAAAAGTCGGTGGCGTCCAGACTATACTTGCCCTGAACCTCCCTTAGAAGATTCAGAAAAAGGGTATTGTATTTTCCATGAACCAAGAGAAGATAAAGATATAAAAAAGTTCCAAGAGGGTATAAAAAAGAAAATTAGTAAGGAGGATTACGATTTTACTGGATATTGGTTCCCAGAGCATACTACTACTTTTTTATCCCGCCATCATAATTTTAATTTCAAAAATTACGCCAGTTTTCAAGAGGCTACTTTCAGGGGAGAAGCTGAGTTTGTAGGATCTACTTTTGAAAGAGAAGCCTTTTTTATGGATTGCACCTTCGAAGGGAAAGTTTTTTTCAGAGGTGCAACATTCAAAAGAGGAGCAGATTTTAGAGGAAGGACTAAATTTGAAGGAATAGCTGACTTTACAGAAGCCACCTTTGAAAAAAAGATAGCTTGGTTTACAGGGGCGACCTTTGAAGGAAACGCTCAGTTCGAAAAGACCACATTTGAGCAAGGAGCTGATTTTAGACAAGCCAGATTTAAGTCATTTGCTTATTTTGAAGAGCTGAAAATTAAAGGGCTTTTATATCTTGATAACGAAACAAAATTTGAGGAACCGAAAGGTGCAGATGTTCCTTTCAGAATAGGCAGATTGCTATGGCATCGACAGGGAAATTATGTTGAAGAGGGAAAATATCATTATCAGGAAATGGATTATATCAGGAAACAGAAAAATTGGTTTGTTAGGTATATCTTGGCTAATCTATTCCACCGACTCCTGTATGGATATGGAGAAAAACCCGTCTGGATTTTTGGTTGGTGTGGAGGGTTAATAATCTTTTCCTCTCTTATCTACTGGATAAGCAAAGGAGTTCTCAAAATAGTAGGAGTGCAGGCTGTTCCTGTAGAAGACTACTGGAACAGCCTATATTTCTCAGTTGTTACTTTCACTACTCTAGGATATGGAGATTTCCGCCCAATAGGGAAAATAAAAATCCTTGCCTCTATCGAGGCTATTCTAGGCATCTTCTTCGTAGCACTATTCATTTTTACCTTTGCTCGGAAAACAGCAGAAAGATAGATACACCAAATAGTGATGATAAAAACCGCCCCGTTTTTAACTTCCTGTAATTAGTCTTATGTGAAGTTAAGCTACTGGAAGAGATTTCCTCATTCCAAAGCTTTATAATTGGTGCGTTGCACTTGGGTTTTACAGGCAACCAGCTCTCCTTAGTCTAAGTATCTTTGAAGCTCCTTATAGAAGTTCTCTCTAGATCCTACAAAAGGCACAATAACTCGTTTCTTATCCTCTCTGGTGGTATAAGACTGCTATTATGACTTCTTACCTCTCCACCTAAACGCTTCTATCAAGAGCTTTTTTGCATTCCTCAAAGAATTTGCCAAAGACTACCTTGGACGCATAGCTGGAGTCCATCCTTTACCTGGTGTATAAAGTTCGCTCCACCAGTCAAATTCATGAAGTAGGTATTCTGGCACATCATACATTGACTCATATGTTTTTTCAGGGTTACAATAATCTTTATATGTGTAAGCAACTGGTTTAATTATACCCGGGTCCGTTTCTGATAGGAAGAAGCTTGCAAAGAACTCTCGAAAGTATTCGTATCGTTCATAATTATTTCGGACTCTTGTTCCCTCTATAGGAATCCAGCGTTGATATTTAAATCCTGGTTCTTTATAGGTATTATAGACAAGTACCCAAGCGTGTTTCACTTTACTCTTTGCACCTTCCCATGGTGGATATCCCGTTGCAATTACTGCTCTATACCCAGCATCTTCTAACGCCCATTCAAGATAAGCTGCCATCTCGCTACAGTCAAAAACATCAGGTGTGTATCCCTCAGGCATAATAAAATAATGCAGGATAAATTCTCCTACTGTACATCCTTTTTTCGCATAATCTGGATACCAATCAGTTTTATAATACCAACTTGGAATCTCGTTTGGCTTGGCTGACTCTTTCTTAACTTCCTCAGAAACCTCTTTAACCACTTCAGAAAGCTCCTTTAAGTCTTCAGTTGATATACAGCCAGCTAGCAAAAGCAATACGATAACCGCGAATATTAGTAAACTTCCATTATACAGCTTCACTCTATTCTTTTTTAGCATCGCTTTACTCTCTGTAATTATAGTTATATGAAATTGGACTACTTCTATCTCCTCAAAGGTAGAGGAGTATTTCGTTTAACTGTCTTAAAGATTAAAGAAGACTTTGTTTCGTAAGAGAAAGAAACGGTTTTCATAATAATAAGAGAAGATTAAGATAAGAGATCTTCTGCGGGAATGTAAGTGATTGTGGGCACTTCTTTAGGAGACTTCTTTAGCAATTTTTCGAGAAGTTCAGTTTTTGCTTGACCAGTCTTTGTAGCATAGATTTTCCCTTTAATAATAATTATATGCTTTCCAGCATACTTGGGGCCTTTATACACTTCAGATAATAGGCTCTTTGAATTTGTCTTTTTATTCTTAGTTATATCTTCTCCTTTCATCTTTTAGTATAATCTTCCGTTCTTTTTTGTCAAACGACAAAAATGTTCTCTGTTCTCATTGTGAAAACTCGTTGTGACTCTATTACTCTATTATCCGTGCCGTTTCCTTCCCCGTCAAGTCATTTAACAAGGTAACCGAAATAAAAGTTCTTGATTACCTGGACAATTTATGATAAGATTGTAGAAACTATTAAATAGCCTTCAATTTCCAGTGCATACGAAATATGAACATTAAAAAGAGAAGGAAAATCTGGAAATCAGGAAGCTAGGAGGTGAAAATAAAATGAGCGAGGTTAAGTACTTGGATAAAGATGAACTTACTGAAAGAGGTAAGAACATATATAAATTACTAAAACCTAAATTAGAGAAGAAATTTAAAGGAAAGATTATAGCCATTGAGGTAGATTCTGGTGATTATGTAATTGGTAATGATGAATTAGATGCCGCTGTGAAAGCCCAAAAAAAGTTTCCCCATAAAATATTTACTTTCATTCGAGTAGGATATCCTGCTGTTCACAAGCTTCGTATAATAAGGTGTTAAATATGATAATTGGATTTGTTAATGAAAATGATGAGCCAGTAGTAAAAGTTAAACTTGATTTGGGTAAAGAAGAAAGACCTGTCAATGCAGTGATAGATACAGGATTTAATGGATATATTAGTGTTCCTAAAAAACTAATAGAGGAATCTGACTGGGACTTTTTAGGAGTAGAAGAATATGAATTGGCATCGGGCGAATTGATGCGGGAAAGAGTATTTTTGGGAAGAATTGAAATTGGCACAGAGAAACTTGTTGTGTTCATCCTCTCAAGTAATTCCTCCCATACATTAATAGGAACAAAACTCCTAAAAAATAGACTACTTACAATAAATTTTGCCAATAAAACTCTAAAGATAGAAAAAATTTTGCAAGATACAGAATAATAATTATTATACGAGGAGAGAAAAATGGAAGAGAAGATGAGAATTGGGTTTGTCCCTGCTCACCGAGAGCCTTTTAGCGAGGAATGGGCTGTTGACATGAGAAGAAGAACTCTTGAAACGTTTAAGCTCATATCTAAGGAAACTGATTTTGAATTTATCGCTCCAGAGGAGACCCTTACTCCTAAAGGCCTGGTTCGTGATGATAGGGATGCGGAAAAAGTTATCCAGCTATTTAAAAGCAAAAATATAGCCGGAATCATCATCGGTACTATGACCTTCGGCGATGAAATTTCAGCAGTTAGTATTGCCGAGGAGATACCCGAAGTGCCGGTTCTACTTTTTAGTACCAAAGAAGGACCTTTTACTGAAGACGGAGGTAGGAGATCGGATGCTTTTTGCGGAACCCTTTCTATTTCCTCTGGTCTATATAGAAGAAGAATCCCCTTCACCTTCCTTGGCAACTGCTTCCCAGAAGAAGAGATATTCAGCCAGGGCATTAAAAGTTTCCTTGGAGCCTGCAGCGCTGTTAAAGGCTGGATAGGAGCTAAGATCGGACTGGTTGGCCCAAGGCCGGAACGTTTTGAAACCTGTGCCATCAATGAGTTTCCTATGATTGAACAATTCGGCCAGCGAGTGGTTCCCATTTCCATAGCTGATATCTTCCACTCGGCAGAAACAATTGAAGAAGAAAAAATCTCATCAATTGTAGAAGAGATCAAAAGCAGGGCTAACTGTGAACACGTAAAAGAAGCTACACTTCAAAAAGCGGCTCGGCTGGAACTTGCTCTAAAACAATTTGTCAAAGAAAAAAATCTGGCTGGTCTGGCTGTTCAATGCTGGGATGCCATGCAGAAGATTTATGGCATATCCTCGTGTCTAACCATGGGGCGACTAACCGAACAGGGCATTATGACTGCTTGTGAGGTTGATGTTCATGGTACTTTAACTATGTTGGCTCAATATCTAGCTTCATTGAAAGAAACGGTACCCCACTTCATTGATTGGACTATCCAACACCAGTCAATGGAAAATGTCTTTTTAGCCTGGCACTGTGGCAATGCTCCCCAAATATTGGCCGCAAAAGATAGCCCTGTCTGCCTGAGGGCTCACAGCATTCTTGGCCCCGCACTGGGACTGGAAAAAAGTGAGGGAACGGCTGAGTTTCAGTTAAGGAAAGGAAAAGTCACTTTTAATCGTATAGTAGAATACAATGGACAGTTTAAGATGTTAATTACTAAAGGTAAGATAATCCCTGGTAAGGATAAACTCAGAGGCTCCTGGAGCTGGGTAGAAGTGCCTGATCTGGAAAGGCTATATCGAACTTTAGCTGAGGAAGGCTTCACCCATCACGCCTCCATGATTCACGGTGACATTACTTTTTCCCTTCTTGAGTTCTGTAAATTTACAGGAATAGAGGCGATTGTTGTTTGAAAGGAGTGAAGAATGAGTTTGAGAGTTACTGTTGTTGGCGTGGGAATGGTAGGAGAACGAATTATCTCCATCTTGCGAGAACGCAGCTTCCCTATGGAATGGCCTCCTAGAGTTTGCGCTACAAGGGAGCGCACCGAAATGCTTGACGGCGAGAAATTCCACGTAGAGAAGACAGGTGAGAACTGTTTCAGGAATGCAGATATTGTCTTTTTTGCTGGCAAAGAAGGAGCCAAAGGAGCAAGTATCCAATGGGGTGCGAAAGCACAAGAGGCTGGTGCTATCTGCGTGGACAATGGCTCTGATTTTCGTCTTGATGCGAAGATTCCTCTGGTAATTCCAGAGGTAAATCCTGAAGCTATTAGACCCCAGACCCGTTTCATTGCCAGCCCTAACTGCTCCACTATTCAATTAGTGATGGTTCTTCATCCCTTACATCAGGCTGCCCGGATACATCGGGTGGTTGTTTCAACCTATCAAAGTGTCTCAGGATGGGGTGTAAAAGCTCACGAGGAACTTCTCAGTCAAATGCCCCAGGCTCTCAAGTCTCTGGATAATATCGGCTTTGACCCGCTGGTACTTGCTCGCCCTATAGCCTTCAACTATCTTCCTCATATTGACAAGTTTACTGAGAATGGCTACACCAAAGAAGAGATGAAGATGGTGCTGGAAACCCAGAAGATTATGGGGAATGAAAGCATCAAAATCAGTGCTACCACGGTGCGAGTGCCGGTACTGGTGGGACATGGAGAAAGCATTAATATTGAAACTAAAAGTAAATTGAGCCCTGCCGAGGCTCGCCAGATTCTCTCAAATTCACCAGGTATCGCTGTGCTCGATGAGCTAAATAAGGATAATCCCCGCCATGATCCATTGGAGCGCACTTATCCAGACGCCTTCAACATTCGAAAGCCCCAATACCGAGATATGGTCCTAGTAGGGCGAATCCGAGAAGATCCCACTATCGAGAATGGCTTGAACCTCTGGTGTGTAGCGGATAATCTGCGAAAAGGCGCTGCTTTGAATGTTGTCCAGATTGGTGAGCTGCTTATAAAGCGAGGGATAGTTCGCCCCTAGTAGTATTTAACAAACTTCTTCTAACTACCATTCACTATTTTAAATACCGGAACTGGAGATCGCTTGTGAGCGGATTTTCTTATTAACTTTTCCACCTTGGTAAGTATCTGCGGCGGAATAGATTCTTTATTGCCTGACTCTATGGCTAGAATTATCCTGTCCAGGTCCTCATAAGTGATACCTATCTCTTCCTCGTCTGTTTGCCTCTCCCATAAACCTGCTGAGGGTACCCTTTTAACTATCTCATCAGGAATCTTAAGCTCTTTTGCCAGTTTTCTTACCTCTGTCTTAAACAAATCTCCTAAGGGCAGAATATCACATCCGCCGTCTCCGTATTTAGTAAAATAGCCTATAAGAATCTCACTTTTGTTTCCCGTGCCTACCACTAAATAATTTAAATTGTTAGCAAAATAATAAAGAGTAAGCATTCGCAGTCTCGGCTTCAGATTAGCTAAAGCTATTTTTTTATGAGATGGTAAAATTCCTAAAAGATCATTATAGATAGAATCCAGAGATACACGTTCTGTTTTAATATTCAACCTTTTGGCTATTAACCAAGCATAATCTTCATCCAAAACACTGCTATGACAAGGCATTATCAATCCCAGAACCTTTTCTCCCATAGCCCTCTTAGCCAAACAAGCTGCTACTGAACTATCAACTCCCCCACTTAACCCAATGACAACACCCTCTGCTTTGGCTTCCTGAACTTTCTCCTTAATCCAATTAGAAATCCGGTCTGCTAAGTTCATTTTTCTAATAACTTCTTTTTTAGCTTTCCATAGGTCTCTTTTAAAGATTCAGAAATCACCTTGGTTTCTGAAAAGACTGGCATAAAATTACAGTCCCCTTTCCAGCGAGGAACAATGTGCAGGTGCAGGTGATCCACTATACCTGCCCCAGCTACATCCCCCAGATTTATTCCCACGTTAAAACCCTCTGGATGTAGAACTTCCTTAAGTAAAACTATCATTCGAGAAAGAACTTCCATCATCTCCGCAGCTTCTTCTTTTCCCAGCTCCTCAATGGAACTGATATGCCTATAAGGAGCTATCATCAGATGCCCATTATTATAAGGAAAGATATTAAGCACAACCAGACACTTCTTCCCTCTTAAGAGAATGTAGTTTTCCTCATCTTTCTTCTCTTTTGACTTTTGACAAAAAATACATTCTTTCCCTTTTTTATTTAAAATATACTTTGCTCGCCACGGAGCCCAAAGTCTTTTCATGAGATTTTCTCCCCAAGTGCCTTGTTAGTGGTGTAGTCACATACAGCTTACAGCTTAAAGCTTACAGCTTTTTATCACCTTATTATAATCCTTCTGCCTTGTCAACTTTTCTTGACATTCACCTCATAAATCATATTATATTTATAAAGCCGGGAGGTTATAAATAGAATGACTCAATTAAGTGAAGCAAGAAAAGGAAGGCTTACTCCTGAAATAAAACAAGTAGCTAAAGAGGAAGGCCTGGACCCTGAGTTTATCAGGGATGGAGTAGCCAGAGGAGAGATTGTCATCCCTAAAAATGTAAAGCATACCTTACTCCATCCCAAGGCTATAGGCAGGGGAACAAAAACTAAGGTAAATACTAATATTGGCACCTCTACCGATCAGGTAGATTTTGAGCTTGAGCTAGAAAAACTAAAAATAGCTATCCAGGCTGGGACAGATACGGTTATGGACCTTAGCACTGGAGGAGACCTGGATAAGATCCGCCGATCTATCTTAAAATCCTGTTCTCTGCCATTGGGAACGGTTCCCATTTATCAGGCAACTGTTGAATCTATTTCCCAGCATGGAGCCCTGGTGAAAATGGAAAAAGATAAGGTATTCCGAGTTATCGAGCGCCAGGGTGAAGATGGAGTTGATTTCATCACTGTTCATTGCGGCCTTACCAGACAGACCCTGGAGCGCCTGAAGAAAGAAGGAAGAATCACAGATATAGTAAGCAGAGGAGGAGCTTTCCTTACTACCTGGATGGTAGCTAATGATGAAGAAAACCCTCTTTATGAACAGTACGATCGGCTCCTTGAGATTGCCAAACGATATGACCTTACTTTAAGTTTGGGGGATGGCCTTCGCCCTGGGTGTCTGGCTGATTCTACCGATAGAGCTCAGATTCAGGAACTAATTCTTTTGGGAGAACTGGCAAAAAGGGCCCAGGAACAAGACGTACAGGTAATGATAGAAGGTCCCGGCCATCTTCTCTTTTCTGAAATAAAGGCAAACATTCTTCTGGAAAAGAAGTTATGTCATAATGCTCCTTTTTATGTCCTCGGTCCAGTGGTTACAGATATCGCCCCTGGGTATGACCATCTTACTTCAGCTATGGGAGGTGCCTCCGCTGCCAGCAGTGGAGCTGATTTTCTCTGTTATGTAACAGCGGGAGAACACTTGAGACTTCCTACTCTTCAGGATGTTAGAGATGGAGTGATAGTTACCAGAATTGCTGCTCATGTAGGAGACATTGCTAAGGGGGTAAAAGGAGCTATGGAATGGGATAGAAAAATGGCTGAGTTTAGAAAGAGAAGAGATTGGGAGAAACAGATTAAATTGGCCATCGATCCAGAACTAGCCAGGAAGATGCGGGAAGAAAGCAAGCCTCACTCCTCTGATGTCTGTACTATGTGCGGAGAGTACTGTGCCTTAAAGATGGTGGAGAAAGCTCTAAGCCGAGAAAAGGCTTGACATTTCTGATTTTTTTGATAGTATATTGGTAATATCAAAGGAAGAGAATTAGTTTTTGATTCCGAAGGAATAGGCTTGAATGGGGGTAAGAGTCCGTATCTTAAATGAGGAATATAACTTAAGAGCAGATGAAGATGAGGGGTATCTTGAGGGAATTGCTGCTTATGTTGACAATAAAGCTAAAGGAATAGCTTCTTCCTTTCCTCACAAAGAAAGGGAAGAAATAAGTATTCTTACCTGTTTAAATATCGCCGATGAGCTTTGCAAGCTGAAAGAAAAAAACAGAAAAGCCAAGGAAAGAATCCAACGGTTAATCGAGAAAATCGAGAAAAACTCTAAATGAGTTGGCTAGATATAGTTTGGTTAATTATAATTTTCCTGTTCGTCATGCGGGGAGTAGTGAGAGGCCTTTTTAGAGAGGCTTTCGGGCTAGGGGGTATCTTTATAGGTCTGATTGTTGCTATTAATCGTTATGAAGTAATGGGAAACATTCTCGCCAGCGAGTTTACCAGTATTTCTCCTCGAACAGCAAAGCTAGTAAGTTTTGCTGTTATTTTTATAGGGGTAGCTCTACTTGGTGGACTGCTGGGGATAATTTTTCATAAAGCATGTAAGTATTCTCTTGTTAAGGGTGTAGATCAGGGAGGAGGACTTTTCTTAGGGCTGATTGAGGGATCCTTGATTTGTAGTATAGTTTTAATTCTTTTAACTATATCTCCTTTTTCTGAGAACACAAATAAATGGATGAGGGGTTCCACCTTAAGTCCTTACTTGATGAAGGTGGGCCCCTTTGTTTATGATGGTATAGCCTCTCTTGTGCCAGGCGAGGCAAAGAAATTTATGGAGAGGTTGGATGAATTCAGGCTAAAAAAATGAGTCGGTTTTTTGATCGAATAGCTCAAGAGGAATTTGAGGAGCGATATCTTTCTCCTTATGCCAGCCAAAGTAGACAAAGCAGAGGAAGGAAAAGAGAAGAAAAAAGCTGCCTCTTAAGAACAGAGTTTCAACGAGACAGAGACAGGATTATCCACTCCAAAGCTTTTCGTCGTCTTAAGCATAAGACGCAGGTATTCATTGCTCCCTTTGGCGATCATTATCGTACTCGGCTTACCCATACTCTGGAGGTAAGTCAGATTGCCCGTACAATTTCTCGTGTTCTTTGCCTAAATGAGGATTTGACGGAGGCTATTTCTTTAGGACATGATTTAGGGCATACCCCCTTTGGGCATATAGGTGAAGATGCTTTAAATGACGTTCATCCTGAGGGTTTTCGGCATAATGAGCAAAGTCTTAGAGTAGTGGATAGACTAGAAGGTGAGGAAGGATTGAATCTAACCTGGGAGGTGAGAGATGGTATTCTAAATCATTCCCAGGACAAAGAGAAGGTGATGGATCCAAAAAGTAAGACTCATCCTCATACTCTAGAGGGAGAAGTGGTGAAGTTAGCCGACTCTTTAGCTTACGTTAATCACGATATTGACGATGCTCTGCGCTCAGGGATAATAAAAGAGACTGACCTACCAAATGAGCCCCTAGAGATGTTGGGAAGAACTCATAGAAAGAGAATAGATACCTTAGTTCAAGATATAGTTAAAGAAAGCGAGGGAAAACCTTGCCTGAGGATGAGTAAGATAATTCTAGAAACATTCAATGAGCTAAGAGATTTTATGTATAAGGAAGTTTATTCATC
>DAOWIY010000082.1 GCA_030640665.1 Clostridia bacterium | reverse complement strand
TACTACTTTTCCCATTATTTTAAGCCTATCTTTTTTACTCCAGGTTATAGGCGAGTATTTCGGATTATCGGAAGTCAAGATAAGCCTCGGGACAACTTTCTTCTATCGCTGTATATCCGCTTTGGATTATTTCTACTCAGCTTCTTCGCTACGGGAAAATTAGCCTATTCCTTCGGAATCAAACTCGTCGCTTCGCTCCTCAAACAGTAAATCTTTCTTTTTCCTCCGCTCAAAAAAGCTGTAAGCCTTAAGCTGTAAGCTGTAAGTTTTTTAAAGAGGGAAAAGCATCTTGTCTCTTACTGCTTATAGCTTATAGCTTATAGCTTATAGCTGGGTATAAGGCTCCTTCAGAAAATGTCCTTCGGCAAGCGTATAAATTCCTTCAAGAGAGGGGAATACAATGAAAATATTAGTGATTAATTGTGGTAGCTCATCTATAAAATACAAACTCTTAGATATAAACAGAAAAGAGGAAGTCCTTGCTTGGGGAAACCTACAGAGAATTGGAGAGAGAAACTCCTTACAATTACATTTTCTCGGAGATAAAAAGATTAAAACGGAAGAAAAAATTGCCAATCATAAACAGGGGCTAAACCAAGTGCTTCACATTATTGTTGACAAAGACAAAGGCATCCTTGAGGACCTTTCCCAGATATCAGCTGTAGGGCACCGTGTGGTTCATGGAGGTGAGAGATTTTTGGAGCCCTCTTTAATAGATGAAGAAGTAATTAATACTATTCGTAAACTCGTTCCTCTCGCTCCCCTACACAATCCTCCCAATCTTGCTGGAGTTGAGGCAGCCCGCAGCCTTCTTCCTCGAACTCCCCAGGTGGCGGTATTTGACACAGCCTTTCATCAATCTCTTCCTCCAAAGGCTTTTTTGTATGGGCTTCCTTATGAGTATTATAAAAAGTATGGAATAAGAAGATATGGATTCCATGGAACCTCCCATAAATATGTCTGCCAAAAAGCAGCTAAGGCAATGGGTATCCCTTTAGAAAAATTAAAAATGATATCCTGCCATCTGGGCAATGGGTGTAGTATTACAGCTATCCAGGGAGGAAAATCTGTGGACACCAGTATGGGTTTTACTCCTTTAGAGGGACTGGTGATGGGCACTAGATGTGGAGATCTGGATCCGGCATTAGTTCTATGGCTAATCAAACAAGAGGGCTTAAGGCCGGCTGAGCTTGAGGATGTTTTAAACACTAAAAGTGGGCTGTTAGGAATTTCAGGGCTCAGTAATGATGTAAGAGATCTTCAAAAAGCGGAGGAGGCTGGCCATGGTCTGGCTAAATTAGCCCTGGATATTTTTGTCTACAGAATAAAAAAGTATATTGGCGCCTACAGTGCTATTCTGTCAGGATTAGATGGCCTGGTCTTCACTGGGGGAATAGGGGAAAACGGAGCGGAAATTCGCAGGCACATCTGTGATGGCCTGGAGTTTTTGGGGATAGATTTGGATGAGGAAAAGAATAAAAGGGTAGATAGCGAGGTCATTAGTAAAAATAATTCTTCAGTAAAGATACTGGTCATCCCTACTGATGAGGAGATTATGATTGCTCGGGAAACTCAGAAAATTATTCAAAATCAAGGAGATAGTTTATGAAAGTGTGTATATTTGAAGACAAAACCTTTACTAATTTTTATCCACTATCTTTGACTCGGCCGGTCTTTGAGCTCAAATGTGGATACTTTACTCTCAGAGAAAGGATTCAAAACCATCTTGAAGCTGATAAGATATGCTACTTTATGCGGGATTACTTGGCTCCTTGGTTTGAAAAGCATTACGGACTTCCGGCAAATAAGATAGAGCAAATTAAAAATGATGATATGCTTTTTGTAAATGGCAGGTGGCTTATACAGAAGGACGAGCTGGAATTAGAGGGTGAAGAAGAGGTAGGGTTGTGCGAAGGAGCTATTCTTTACATTCGAGTAAAAAAAGAAACAGTAGAGGCCTGTTGGTCAGAAGACCTGCAGGAGATTTTAACTAAACTAAGTAAAAGGTTGAAAAATAAAAAGATGGAATCTACTTTAATTAAATATCCCTGGGATCTTATAAATCATAACGCCTCCCAAATAAAAAAGGATTTTATTTTTTTGGGTAAGGTAGGGATAGAGGGAGGTTTTTCTTCCGGTTCATTTATTGTGGGAGACCAAAATAAAGTATTTATAGCTCCCACTGCAGAAATTGAGCCTTTAGTGGTTTTAAACACCAAATCCGGACCAATTTTTATTGATGAAGAAGCAAAAGTTTTGGCTTTAACCAGAATAGAAGGTCCTTGCTATATAGGTAGGGATTCTCAGGTTAAAGGAAACATAAGGGAGGGTACCCACATTGGCCCCAGCTGTAGAGTAGGAGGTGGAGAGGTAGAGGAGACTATTATTCACGGATTTACCAATAAGTATCACGAGGGATTTATAGGTCACAGCTACTTAGGAGAGTGGGTGAATATTGGAGGCTTAACTACTACAAGTGATCTTAAAAATGACTACAGCGGTGTTCAGGTATACATTGATGGTATGCTTCAGGACTCTGGCCAAACAAAAGTAGGCTCCTTCATTGGGGACCACAGTAAAATGGGGATAGGGACTTTTTTAAATACGGGATCTATGGTAGGAGTAGGGTCTAATGTAGTTACAGGAGGAGGAATAACACCTAAATATATTCCTTCGTTTTGCTGGTATCTTTCTCAGAAATTCTATAAAGGCTCAGGACTTAAAAGAACTATTGATATGGCAAGGGAAGTTATGAAGAGAAGAGGTGTAGAGTTATCCCCGGAAGGCGAGAAGGTCTTAGAAGAAGTTTTTAAGATTACAGAAAGGCAAAGAAAAGAGAGTATTGCTAAAAGTAGAAGATAGATTTCTACGAGGAGGAAAAATGCTATTAGAGGAAAAAGTTAAAGATATTATCATTCAAGTTACCAAGGTAAGGCCAGAAGAGATCACCAATGAGGCCCGGCTTGTTCAGGACTTAGGGGTAGATTCTTTTGCTACTGTGGAGCTGGTAGCTGCTTTTGAGGCTGAATTTGATATTGATATCCCTGCAGAAGATGCAGAAAAGAATGATACTGTAGGAAAAGTTATAAATTATATCAGACAAAAGGTGGAAGAAAAAATAAAAAAATAGGTAATTTTATGATAAGGTAGGAGGAGAGATGATAGATCGCCTTGATGCTGTTCCTAAATTAAAAGAAGTTAGGTTGGGCAAGGCAGAGTTTGTCATAAACGATCAAACTACCCTGCTCTTGGGCAAGAATCATAGCCGGGCAGATAAATTTGCCGCTAAGCTCTTAAATCAGGAAATAGAGAATCTTATTAAAACTCCGCTCG
Source organism: Clostridia bacterium (assembly GCA_030640665.1). Taxonomy (GTDB): domain Bacteria; phylum Aerophobota; class Aerophobia; order Aerophobales; family AE-B3A; genus JAUWRC01. The sequence continues at coordinate 7,977 of DAOWIY010000082.1, read as the reverse complement.
AGGTAAAAGATGCCCAGAGCTTTTCTAACTTTAAAAATACCATCATCTTAGCTATTCCTGAAAGAGATAGGGAATTTCTAAATATCTTCAAATGGCAGGATACCCTTGGCGATAAGAGATTAAGTGAGGAAGGTTATATTATTGATGTAGATGTAAAAGATGAATATATTCTGATTGCCGCAAGGACTGAAGCAGGACTTTTCTATGGAATCCAAACGTTAAGACAACTATTGAAAAACAAAAAGAATAAAATAATAGTTCCTTCTCTTTGGATAAGAGATTGGCCAGAAATAAGATGCAGGGGAGTAATGCAGGATATCTCCCGAGGACAGGTTCTTACCATAGATACTTTTAAAGAATTAATTCGCACACTTAGCTATTTTAAGATAAATCTTCTATCTCTTTATATAGAACACACCTTTGTTTTCCAAAAACATCCCTTAATTAGTCAGGGTTGTGGCTCCCTGACCAAAGAAGAGGTAAAAGAATTAGATGAGTATGCAAGAGACTACCATATTGAACTTGTTCCTTCTTTCCAGGCTTTAGGTCACTTCCATCAAATTTTAAGGCATAAAGAATACGCTCATTTAGCTGAAACGGAAACCAGATGGTCCCTTAGCCCGGCCAGGGAGGAGAGTTATAAATTTCTTGAGGAACTTTTCTCAGAAATAATTCCCGCATTTAGTTCAAGATTTTTTAATATAGGCTGTGATGAAGTGTATGATTTGGGAGAGGGAAAAAGTAAAGAAAAAGCCAAAGAGCTCGGCAAAGGAGGGTTGTATCTTTCCCATATTTTAAAGGTAAAGGAAATAATCGATAAGTACGGTAAAACTACTATGCTCTGGGGAGATATGCTGCTGCACTACCCAGAGATTATTTCTCAACTGCCCAGGGATATAGTTATCATGAACTGGCACTATGGGTCTGATAAATTAGAGGAAAATGATTATTACTGCCCTCTCATAGAGGTGTTTCAAAAAGCTGGACTTAAGCAGTTCGCTTGCTCGGGAACCAGTAGTTGGGTTAGACTTTTTCCTGATATCCGCATAGCTAATAAAAATGTAAAATGTTTCACCTCGGAAGCCAAAAAATTTGGCGTAAAAGAAGCAATAATTACCAATTGGGGAGATTATGGAAACCACAATTTGCTTGGATATGTCTGGTACGGATTTGCCTTCTTTGCTGAAGCTTCCTGGGATCCGTATAAAGTAGAGGAGCAAAGTTTTGGTAGAAGATTTTGCTCTCAGTTCTTTGGCCAAGGTACAGAGTCTATAGCTGAGGCAATATGGTATCTTTCTCAGAGCAATTCTTTAGTTAACATTGACCTTCCCCAAGAGTACTTTCCCTGGTCTTTTCCTCTATTTTGGGATGACCCTTTTGAAGGAAAATACAGTATAAATGTCCGGGATCCCTTGGAAACAGGAAGGAAATTAACAATGATTTCTGACTCTGCATCAGAGATTATTTCTCATAATCAAGGGAAGGTAACCAAAAATAAGAAATGGCTGGGTGATATACTTTTTGCTGCCCAGGAGATTGGCTATCTGGGAAAAAGAGTCCTCTTAATAGAGGAGATAAAAAACCTATATCATCAAGCTCATAGAAACCTTGGGGAGGAAAAGGTAGTTACAGAATGTCTTAAAAAAATTCTTACATTATTAAATAAGCTAAAATCGGATTTACTTGGATTAAAGGAAAAATACCAAAGTCTGTGGTTAAGAGAAAATAGAGAGCCCGGCCTGGATTATAATCTCGAAAGATACACATCATTAATCAAAAGCTTCGATAGAAAAATTTCTCAACTGAAGATGATTGAGAAAGATTACGAGAAGCCAGGTGGCTGCCTACCAGCGCCAGACAGAATAAGACTTTCCAAAAGGGATTACCCCAGAACTCTATCAGATTTCTGATAAATATTACATAGTCCTCCCTGATTTCTATTTCAGCGTCTGCCGAAATTTCCGTCCTTGACTCTAAATGCTGATTCTGATAAGATTTTTAAAAAGGAAATGGTATCTTACGGTATAGGAATTTAAATACGCTTACCGAAGGACATTTTCTGAAGGAGCCTTATAGCCGCCACCTTAACGAGGCTTCTGAGCGGAGGAAAAAGAAAGATTTACTGTTTGAGGAGCGACAGCGACGAGTTTAAATCTTTCCCGTAGCGAAGAAGCTGAGGAGAAATAATCCAAAGTGGATATACAGCGACAGAAGAAAATTGTCCCAAGGCTTATCTTGGTCACTCTGGTTATTCTGCTAGCTTTATTTAGTTCCAAAGAATTTGTCTTTGCCCTTTCCGAAGAAACCAAAGTTACCCTCCGGGTTAAAATAATAACCACCACCCAAACTGTTCCAGGAATCTTTGACTGGGAGGAGGAAGAAAACGAGGAAAGTCCAACTTCTTATCCTTTAACTTATAAGGCAAATCTGGATTCTTTAGAGGGAAAAAGTCTTATTTGGGCCAAGGCTCCCAAGGGGACTTATTACCTTGCTCTGGAACCCCTATGGGAACAGAAGGCTACTACGCCCGATAAATGAGCATAAAGCCAGCTCACTCTGCGGGAATTATTGTTTTAGCTTGCTCCCGTCAAATAGGTCATCTGAAAGTCCTGTGTTGATTTCTACCTTTTTAACCTCGGTAACTGTCTCCATCCCACCACCAGCAAGCATCTTTTCCATCATTTCTATCCGCGGTTTCATAAATGCCTCAGCCAGCTTCCGCTCCTCCGGAGACATTTCTTCCAACTGTTTCTGTATTTCTGCTAATGCTTGGCGCATTTCTTGTTCTTGTTCTGGAGATAGCCCTGGAACCTCTCCACCTATAGCCATGACAGTAGTCATGACAGTACGATAAGGAGTGAGTAGACCGTTGTCCTTATGAAAATCCTTCCTTTCAATAGTAATTTTTATGGTTCTTTCCTCACCTTCCTCATCTACACCTTCTATATTCATTTCCATCTTCCTGATAACCCAATCTTCCTCATCTACCCAAAGCTTGCCACTGGCCTTAAGTTCCTCCATCTCTGCCGGTTTGGCAGAACCCATTAGTTTAGTAATATCTTCGATGCTCAGAATATGGGTTTCATACCCATCAATCTCCTCGGTTCCTCCATATTGAGCGGTGATAGTTTCCATGATAGTTTCCAAATTTTCCATCGTCTCATAGGGATTATAGTCAATTTTTTCTTTTGTCACTTCACCCGATACAGGGTCTTGTCCCCATTGGTATATACCATCATAGATAGTGACAAACTTTTTACCCATCATCTCCATTTCATTCCGAGTTTTGCATACGGTTTCTCCCTCGATAGTTACCCATTTTTGATAAGTTACACCTCTATCAGTAACTTCAGTAATGTCCTTTACGCCTTTCATCTGCTCCTCATAGCTAGCCACACAATTCTGGATGACTTTCTCAGCTGTCATTTTCCCTGCCAGTGAAGAGGCGGGAAGAACAAAAAGTACAATCATAACCAGACAAAGTATCTTAGTTCTCATTTTTTTCTCCTTTCTTCTGAGATGTAGAGTAGAGCACAGGCGTAGTGGCTACAAGTCGAAGTTTGTATTCCCTGTTTCTCCTAAACTCTTTACTCTCACCTCTTTTCTTTGAAGTAGTTTAAGAGCTCTTCTCCTTGCCTACCTGTGTGTGTCCGTACGCAGACAGGTATTTTTAACCTAATTCAACCCCCTTCCAAACATTCCTCCTTTAATTGTCTGACCATTCAGTCAGTATTATAATAAAAAAAGACACCCTGTCAAATCTTCAAAGAATTTGGCTATCAACTATTAGAATTCGTTCTTGATACTGGCGCTGATTTCACTATGCTCCCACACCATATGGCTGAGACAATGGGAATAAGAAAATTAAGTTGATAGAGATCAAATAGATATCCTTCCTTTTTGGAATCTCGCCTCTTGACAAAATCCAAAAAATATAATCTAATAATATTAGATAATATCAATTGGGGGCAGGAAAATGTTTGAAAGAATAGCTATAACTTTACCAAAAGATTTAAAAAAAGTCATTGAAAGAAAAAGAAAAGAATTGAGTCTCAACAGAAGTGAATTGTTCAGAAAAGCCATTGAGTCGTTTTTGGGGTTAGAAGATAAATCTGAAAAAATGGCCTTGCGGAAATACGGACCTATTTATGAAGCATTGGAGGAGGAAGATCGCAAACTCTCTAAAGAAATGATGAAAGGAGCCAAAAAGACTCTCCCGCCTGACTAGAGAAGGATAAGTTAATGTCAGAAGATATAATACGTGGTGATATTAGACTTTGTGATTTTGGAGAACCTCAAGGATACACTGCTGCCAAAAAAAGACCAGTTGTAGTCATTCAAAACAATATCGCTAACAGAAAAAGCCAAACAATTATCGTTACTATTATTAGAACAAATCCTAAAGTAGGTGAACTACCTGTAGGTATAAAACTTGAGCCAGGACTAACCGGTTTAAAAGAAACTTCATATGTAGATTTAGGCCATATCTATACTGTTAATAGAGATGAACTTGGAATAAAAATTGGTTCAGTTAATAGAGTTGATATACTTAAAATTAATATAGCAAAAGAGATAAGTCTAGGACAAAGAGAATATCCTGTAAAATAAGAGGAAAATTAATTGTTCATTAATTTTGAAGGTATAGATAAAAGTGGAAAGAGTACTCAAATCTCTCTTTTGGTTGATTATCTTAAACAAAAAGGATATGAAGTAGTGCAGACCTGCGAACCCGGTGGAACTAGATTAGGAGAGAAAATTGAAAGAATACTCCTTGAGCCTTCTACTAAAGAGATAAGCGGAATAAGTGAGCTTTTTCTTTATCTTGCCGACAGAGCCGAGCATGTAGAAAAGATAATCAAGCCAGCTTTAGAGAAAGGTAAGATTGTAATCTCGGATCGCTTTGCCGATGCCACAATTGCCTACCAGGGACACGGAAGGGAACTGGATATCCCCTGGATAGAAGAGCTAAATAAAAGAGTCACCCACGGTCTTTCCCCCGACATAACCTTTCTTCTAGACATCAGCCCTAACCTTGCTCAAAAACGAAGTGGAAGCGAAGGAAAGGATAGAATAGAAAATGAGAAAATTTCTTTTCATCAGAAGGTACGTCAGGGATATCTCAAGCTCGCTAAAAGACATCCAGAGAGGATAAAGGTAATTAACGGCGAAGGCAACGTAGAGGAAATCCAGTTGACCATAAGGAAAATACTAGCAAAGCACCTGAGACGAAAGAAGAATTATGTCCTTTAAAGATATAAAAGGTCAAGAGCAAGCCATAAAGCTCCTACAAAAAGAGATGGCTACTTCATCTGTCAGCGGCACCTATTTATTCACCGGCCCAGCTGGAGTAGGAAAGAGCCTTACTGCCCTAACCTTTGCCAAAGCCCTTAACTGCGAGGAAAGTAAAATAGACAGTTGTGATAGATGCTCCTCTTGTCGAAAGATAGATCATCAGAACCATCCTGACGTGCGAACCATAACTCCAGAAAAAGACTCCATCAAGATTGAACAAACCCGTAGTTTAAAAAGAGAGATTATCTATAAACTCTATGAGGGAAGAAAAAAGGTTTGGATTATAGAAAAAGCGGATAGTCTCACTCTAGAGGCAGCCAATTCCCTTCTCAAGATATTAGAAGAACCACCAGCGGAAACAGTGTTAATTTTAATTAGCCCGGCCCAGGGAAAACTACTCCCTACTATCCTTTCTCGCTGCAGGATTATCCGTTTTCTACCGCTTTCTTCAAAAGAAATTGAGGAAATCATAGCCGAGCACCTGCCTCAAAACCCCGAGAAAATTCATCTATTAGCCAGATTAGCAAGAGGAAAAGTAGGAGAAGCTCTTCGTTTAATAAAAGAGGAGGGTATCCTTGAAAATAGAGAGGAAATTTTAGATAGTTTAGGAAAAGAGAGGAAAATAGAAGAAATATTTAATCTAGCTGCAAAATGGGCAAGCTATAATAAAGAAGAGTTAGAAAGAATCCTGGATATGATGTTATTCTGGTTTCGTGATCTTTTAATCTTAAAACAGGGAGGAGATAGGTGGCTGATTAATGAAGATAAGACCGGCGAACTTAAAAAACAAAAGGAGAAATATTCTTTTTTAGATATAAAGCAAATTATAGAAACAATTGAAAGAACCGGATATTATCTTAAAAGTAATGTTAATCAAAGGCTAGCCCTGGAGGCTATGTGGCTGAAGATAGCGTATAGCGTTTAGCGGATTACCTCCACCTCGTAATCCAGGCTTCCTAATTCCATCTTCTGGCAAAGCTTCCAAAACTTGGCTGGCTCAGCATCTGGACAAAGAGATTCTATCCTATCCTTTCCCTCCTTTATTCCCTTTTTATCCGCTTCAGAGCCGGGGTAAGGAGGAGCTCCTATAACTAGATCATAGCTAGCCTTATCGCAAGCCAGAGGGTCGCCAGAGGCAATTATACCTATATCTGGAGTAATAGGAAGGCTGCTTCTGCTAATACAATCACAGTCAGGAGTGATGTCGAATCCCAAATTAATGAATCCTACTTTTTCTCCAAAGATAGAAATCACTCCTTTAAAGCCGTCTACCATTCCCCTTTGCACATCATAAGCAAGAAGGGATCCCCAGGGAACGGTAATAGCTCCTGATGGACAACAGGCAATGCACTCGCCGCATCCTACACATTTTGCTGCCTTATACTTAATTCTACCTTCTTCTTCATAAAAAGCTTCACCGGGACAAATTTTAATGCACCTCAGGCAGTGAGTACATTTTTCTTCATTATAAGCGGGTTTTGCCTCTGAGGCATGCATAGCTAACTTCGTCTCCTTGGTAGCACAGCCCATAGCTATGTTCTTAATAGAGGCAGCAAGACCGACTATTCCGTGAAGAGTAATGTGGGCAAGAGAGAGAAGAAAATCTGACTCATAAATAGATTGGGCTATCTTTACCCGCTTGAATTTAGAAAATGAGGCCAGTTCTACCCATTCTCCGTTGGTCCCCCTGAGGCCATCAGCAATAATAATAGGACAACCCATCGTCTCCCGGGTAAAACCATTTCTGGCTGCCGTCTCTAAATAACCGAATAGAGTCTCCCGAGTATGCCTATAAAGAGTGGTTGTATCGGTTAAAAAAGGCTCACCTCCTGCCTCCTTGACTAAATCCACGAGCTTTCGAGCAAAAATGGGATGAATATAACGAGTATTGCCTAATTCACCAAAGTGCAATTTGATGGCCACAATATCTCCGGCCTCTATCTTATCTCTTATTCCACTTCGGGAAAAGAGCTTATCTATTTCCTGCCAGGGCTCCTCCGGGCCTATTAAAAAGACCTTACTTCCTGCCATTTTTCTCTTCCCTCCTCTCTTCCCCTTTTGCTTACCTGGACGAAGTCCTGAAATAATCCAAGTTCAGACAGAGAGGTAACTTGACCTTTTTACTATTATCTAAGTAGATTATTATTTCCAAAGTATTTCTAAATATATCAATTTAAGCGATAGAGTCAAATCTCGTACTAGAGATACAAATTTTGACAATGTAGTAGGGATTTGTTAGACTTATAAACAATTCTGTTCTGGCAGACGGCGTCTGCGAGCCATATGATAAAGAAAGGAGCCCAAGGCTAATGTTCATCATAGGAGAAAAAATTAATACTAGCATTAAAGGTATTGAGGAGGCAGTGAAAAGGCGAGATGCTGCTTTTATTCAGGATATTGCCAGAGAACAGGTAGCCTCAGGAGCAAATATGTTAGATGTAAATGTAGGAACGAGGATGCACACAGAGCCTGATGATATGAGGTGGATAGTGAAGGTTATTCAGGAAGTAGTAGATGTTCCTTTCTGCATCGATAGCCCCAATCCTGAAGCTATAGAAGCTGGATTATCCGAGTGTAAAGGTAAGGCTATGGTTAACTCTATCACTGCCGAAGAGAAGAGAGTAGAGCAGATTCTTTCCCTTCTTAAAAGGTTCAATAGTAAGATAGTCGCTTTGACTATGGATG
>DAOWIY010000108.1 GCA_030640665.1 Clostridia bacterium | reverse complement strand
GTTATTCTTTTTTCTGGGTAAAATTCAACTTCTATTAAAACCATAGCTCTGCCCCCTTTATATACGCTTGCCGAAGGACGTTTCCCGAGTTAATATGCTCGGGTAAATAGCTTTAGCTATTTAGCCATTTTCTGAAGTTCCCTTATTTTACCTGCAGTTTTGTAAAGTCAGCTATCCAAGTAAATTTTCTTCCTATTTTGTTTAAGAGAGAAAGACGATTTGCCCGCAGGTTTTTATCTTCATCCATAACAAGGACCTCTTCAAAGAAATCATGGATGAGCTTCCGCAAACTACAAAGACTTCGATACGCCTCCAGATATCTTTGCTTATTCAGTAGTTTCTCTACTTTTTTTTCTATTTTCTTGTAATGGTGATACAGCTCTTTTTCCTCGGCTTCTACCAGGAGCTCTTCTTTTACTTTTTGGGGTATTTTTAAATTCCACCTTTCAGCCTGTTTTAATATATTAATCAATCTAACTATGGCTATGATCTCTTCTTTAAACTTCTCTCCTAAGCTAGCCTTATAGAGAACCTCTCCCCTTTTAACTGTTTCTATCACCTTATTATAGCCTATCCCTAAGACGGCTTTGATTTGATCAGTTTTGACTTTTCTATCCTTAAGAATATTGACAATTCTTGTCCGAAGGAATTCCTTAATTTTGGGGCCGATCTCCTTTTTTTCTTTCTTATAAAGTTTCAAAGACTCTTCAATAAGGTAGTCCAGAGTGATTTCCCATTTTCTGTCAAGAATTATTTCTACTATCCCTTGAGCTTCTCGCCGCAGACCCCAGGGGTCTTCTGAGCCAGAGGGAATAAATCCTGCCCAAAAAGAACCTACCAAGGTGTCCAGTTTATCAGCCAAGGCAAGTATAGCTCCTTCCAGCGTTTGGGGAAGTCTATCTTCACCAGAGCGGGGCATCCTGTGTTCTAGAATGGCCTGGGCTATCCTAGCATCCCTTCCAGAATAAAGAGCATATTCTCTGCCCATTATTCCCTGCAAGGAGGGAAATTCTTTAACTATTTGAGTAGTTAAATCAGCTTTGCAAAGCCTGGCTGCTTCTTTTACTCTCTGTCTGACCTTCTCATTCTCTCCTAGGAAGGCAGCAATCTTATCTGCCAGTTTAACCAATCGCAAAGTTTTATCGTAATAGCTGCCTAATTTCTCCTGGACAACTATTTCCTTAAGGGGAGATATTATTTTCTCTGATGATATATCCTGAACTTTTACGTCCTCATGTACCAAGATAGATAATGTCTTCTTATCTTCTTCGAGGAAAAATTTGGCATCGGATAAACGGGCATTAAGTACTCTTTGGTTGCCTTTCACTACCTCTTCCAGGTGTTTTTTGTTTCCTTCTCTTACTCCCACAAAATAAGGGCGAGGTTTCCCTCCCTCTACAACAGAGAAATGTTTTTGATAGTCTCTTAGGCAGGCTCTTAATACAGGGGAAGGAAGAGAAAGAAATTGAGAGTCAAATTCTCCCATAAATAGGGTAGGGTATTCTATGGAATAGATTATTTCTTCTAGAAGCTGGTTATCTTCTAAAATTTGTGCTCTGCCCCCCTTTTTATTTAGCACGGAAGCTATTTTTTCTATTTGTTTAAGGATTATTTTCTTCCGTTCTTCAGGGTCCACTACGACCCATTTTTTCTTTAGGAGGGGTCGATATTCCTGGGGATTTTCCACTGAAACTGGTGAAGGTGAAAGATAACGATGCCCCCTAGTCTTTCTGTCTGAGCTTACTCCAGCTACTTCAAACTTTACTACCTCTTCTCCAAAGAGAGCTAAGAGAGATCTGATAGGACGCGCGAAACTGAAATTTCCCTCATCCCATCTCATAGATTTAGAAAAACGCAGCGAGCTAATGAGCTCAAGAAAAAGGGAGGGAAGAATGTCTTTTGTTCTTTTGCCAGCAACTTTTCTTTTTATATAGACATAACTTCCTTTTTCTAAATTTTCCACTCCTAAATCTCGTTTCTTTATTCTTTTAGCCTTTAGGTAAGCCTTTCCTTTTGGGGTAAGCTTTCCCGCTTCATCTAAAACTATTCTTTTTGGAGGACCCATTTCCTTTTCTATTCTTCCTCTCTGTTTTGAGGCTAATCCTTCGACCAAGAAAATGAGTCGTTGAGAGCTGCCCAAGCTAGTGATCTTTTCATAATCCAGGTAAGCTGAGGTAAGAAGTTCTTTCCCCTTTTCCTTAAGTTGAGTTAAAGCCTCCTGGACAGCAGAGGGAGGAAGCTCCTCCACCCCTATCTCTAATAGGGTCGTCGCTCGTATCTCGTCGCTCGTATCTTGTATTGCGTCGTTCATTTATGCTCCAAGCCACAGTTTGGCGCATTTGTTAGCTAGCCGGCGAACTCTTTTAATAAGTCTTTCTCTTTCACTAACTCCCAATGCCCCTCGAGCATCCAGTAAGTTAAAAGTATGAGAACACTTGAGAGTATAATCATAAGCCGGGAGGACAAGTCCTTTTTCAAGAAGCTTTTTCGCCTCTTCCTCATAAACTCCGAAAAGTTGGAATTGAATAGAAGGTTTAACTTCCTCAAAGTTATAGCGGGAGAATTCTACCTCGCTTTTATGGCGAAGGTCTCCATAAGTAGTCCCTGAATCCCATTTGAGATCGAAGACATTATCCACTTCCTGAAGGCACATTCCAATTCGCTCCAATCCATAGGTAAGTTCTACGGAAATAGGCTTTAAATCAAATCCTCCTGCCTGCTGAAAATATGTAAATTGAGTGATTTCCATTCCATCCAGCCTTACTTCCCATCCTAATCCCCATGCTCCCAGAGTAGGAGATTCCCAATCATCCTCAATGAATTTGATGTCGTGATGAAGGAATTGGATACCCAGTCTTTTAAGGCTTTCTAGATAGATGGATTGAATATCATCAGGGGAGGGTTTGATAATTACCTGGTATTGGTAATGAAGTCTAAGTCGGTTGGGATTCTCTCCGTATCGCCCATCAGCAGGACGCCGTGATGGTTCCACATAGGCTGCTTTCCATGCTTTAGGCCCCAGCACTCTCAGAAAGGTAGCTGGATTAAAAGTTCCTGCTCCCTTTTCCACATCATAAGGCTGAAGAATTAGGCATCCCTGCTCTTTCCAGTAATTTTGTAGAGTGAATATGATATCTTGAAAATTCATTCTTCTCTTTCTTATTAATTTTGGATAGCTTTACAAATTTCAATTTAAGGATTTTAACCAACCTTAAACTATTTACTCCTTTTTTTCTTACCACGATTTAGCTAATTATAGTCAGTTCAAAGAAGAAAGTCAAACAACCGAATTAATTAAATCAAGCATCTTGCTTATCTTACCAGTTTTGGTAAAATATATATGGTAATATTTAACCCAAAGAGTAACAAAACTTTGTATGTCCTAAATTTAAACGAAATAGTGCTATGAGATTTTTTCTTCAAGGAGAGAATAGAAGCCATGAAGGCTCCGAATACTGAACAAGACAACAACAAAAACTCTACCCCTCGTTCTGACTTTATACGAGATATTGTCAGGGAAGACATAAGGGTAAATAAAAACGAGGGCCGACTGGTGACCCGATTCCCACCAGAACCGAACGGTTATTTGCACATTGGACACGCCAAGTCGATTTGCCTTAATTTTGGCATTGCCCTGGAAAACAAAGGTGGTATTTGTTATTTGCGCTTCGATGATACCAATCCAGGCAAGGAAAGCATTGAATACATTGAATCCATCAAAAAAGACATTCGATGGCTTGGATTTGACTGGGGCAAACATCTGTACTACACATCGGACTACTTTGAGAAGCTATATGAGTACGCTGTCCAGTTAATTAAAGCTGGTAAGGCCTATGTCTGCAGCTTGAGCACAGAGAAAATCAGAGAGTACCGCGGCACCTTGACTGAACCTGGTAAGGACAGTCCCTATCGAACTCGTTCTGTGGAAGAGAACCTGGATTTATTCGAACGTATGCGGAGAGGAGAGTTCGGGGACGGCTCCCACGTACTTCGAGCAAAGATTGATATGGCCTCTCCAAATTTGAATATGCGCGATCCTGTCCTCTATCGCATTCGACGCCAGTCACATCACAAAACAGGTGATAAATGGTGTATTTATCCTATGTACGATTTTGCCCATTGTCTCTCGGATTCCATCGAAGGCATCACCCATTCTATTTGCACGCTGGAATTTGAGGATAATCGCCCCTTGTATGACTGGATGCTTAATGAATTGAGGGTTGATTGTCATCCACAGCAAATTGAGTTCGCTCGTCTCAATCTCAGCTACACTGTTATGAGTAAACGAAAGCTTCTGGAGCTAGTAGAAGGAGGGTATGTGAGCGGATGGGACGATCCACGGATGCCTACAATATCAGGTTTGCGCAGACGCGGCTACACACCAGAGGCAATCCGAAACTTTTGTGAGCGTATTGGAGTATCTAAGAGTAATAGCCTCGTCGATATCGCATTGCTCGAGCACTGTATCCGCGAAGATTTGAACCTGCGGGCCCCGCGTGTTATGGCTGTGCTGCGTCCACTTCGAGTGGTCATAGACAATTATCCAGAAGGTCAGACAGAAGAGTTAGATGCCCAGAATAATCCAGAGGATCCAGGTATGGGGACACGGAAAATTCCTTTTTCACGCGTAGTCTACATTGAAGAAGATGATTTTCGCGAGGCTCCACCAAAGAAGTTTTTCCGTTTGGCCCCCGGTCGTGAGGTACGGCTAAAACACGCATATTATATCAAATGTGTTCGGGTGGTTAAGGATAAACAAGCTGGAAAAGTGATTGAACTACACTGCACCTACGATCCAGAAACACGAGGTGGTTGGTCCTCGGATGGACGCAAGGTAAAGGGAACGCTGCACTGGGTTTCGGCGGCTCACTCTTGCAAAGCCGAAGTGCGTCTCTACGCTCATCTCTTTGCCAAAGCAAACCCATACGAAGTGGAGGATGGTTCTGATTTCAAAGCTAATATAAATCCCAATTCGCTGGAGAAGCTCACTTCATGCCGGGTGGAGCCAAGTCTTGCCGGTGCAAAGCCGGGAAGTAGATACCAGTTCTTAAGGCAGGGCTATTTCTGCGTTGATTCCGATTCACGCCATGGAGCATTAGTATTTAATCGGATAGTCCCCCTGCGTGATTCATGGGCCAGGATCGAGAAATCACAGAAGAAAAGATAGGCCTATTCCTGCAAAGATAGCCCACCTAATTTTCCAATGGCTTTGTTTAAAACTTTAATACAATAATTTGGGCTGTCCATTATCTTTTTTCCCTCAAATCGAAGGATGGTCCAGCCATGTCCTCTCAGATAGAGGTCGCGTTTCCTATCTTTAATTTTCTGGGAGGGTAGGGAATGCCACTTTTCGTTATCGCATTCCACATCTATTTTACCCTCCCCACAGAAAAGGGCAAAATCCAGCCGATAACGGCAGCGTCCATTCTCCATGAGTAAGTATTCATTGAATGCCTTAATTTTGTTTCTTTCCAGGAGTTTTTCCATAATTACCTCGATGGGTTTTATATCAAATAATTCGCTGATTTCCCTGGATTTAAGCAGTTTCGTAAGGGTGGTGAAGCCAAAACTTATCCTCCTTCGGCTCTTGTTCCTGATTTTTTGAGGGAGTTTCTTGAGAGGGCCTAAGTGAAGTTTATAATAAGCCTGGCCTGCTCTGGGATGAGTGCTTTCCTCCGGGAGAAGCTTCCTTCGTGAGGTAGGTGAAGAATACTTTATGGGGGCATAATAGTTTATGGATTTTCCTTCTTTTCCGAAAGTGCAAGTTTGATAAAGGGCTAAAAAATTCGCTTTTCTTTTAGGAGCATATTTAACCGGCATCCGGTACCAATGTTTGCCTAAAGCTATTTCTAAATCTTTCCTTC
>DAOWIY010000012.1 GCA_030640665.1 Clostridia bacterium | reverse complement strand
GAAAGCTGTACTTTCTTTTCTCAGTTGAAATTGACCTCGCGGGAAGAGTTGATAGCTGGCGAAATATCAAAGGAAATAAAAAAAAGATTAGGTTTTATGGTCAGTGTGGGATTGGATTACCTCACTTTGGACAGAAGAGTAGGTACTCTATCAGGAGGAGAGGCAGAGCGTATTCGCCTTGCTACTCAGATAGGCTCGGGGTTGGTGGGAGTAATTTATATTCTGGATGAGCCTACCATTGGTCTGCATCAGAGGGATAATAAGAGACTCCTGGATACCTTAAGAGATCTGCGGGATCTGGGTAATACTATTATCGTAGTAGAACATGATAGAGCTACCATAGAAGCAGCGGATTGTATTATCGATTTAGGTCCAGGAGCAGGGGAACACGGAGGAGAGGTAGTAGTGAGTGGCTCCTTAAAAAATGTTATTAATTGTGAGGCCAGTTTAACTGGTAGGTATCTTAAGGGTGAACTAAAGATACCTCTTCCTGTTAGCCGCCGCCATCCCAAGAATGGTCAATATTTAGAGATTATTGGAGCAGAGGAACATAACCTAAAGGAAATAAATGTCAAGATTCCTCTGGGCGCATTTATCTGCGTTACCGGTGTTTCTGGTTCAGGTAAAAGTACTCTGGTGGAAGAAGTATTATACCGGGCTCTGGCCCAGTATTTTTATAAAAGTAGAGCCAAGCCGGGAAAGCATACCAGGATAGAAGGAGTTGATCTTATTGATAAGGTTATAGTCATTGATCAATCTCCCATTGGGCGGACTCCTCGCTCTAACTCTGCTACTTACACCGGCCTTTTTACTCCCATAAGGCAGTTATTTTCTCAGGTAGAAGAGGCTAAGATGAGAGGATATAGCCAGGGCAGGTTCAGCTTTAATGTAAGAAGGGGTAGATGTCAGCAGTGCAAAGGAGAGGGAATGATCAAGATTGAGATGCAGTTTCTTCCTGATGTCTATGTTCCTTGCGATGTCTGTAAGGGAAAACGCTACAGCAAAGAGACCCTTCAGATAAAATACAAAGGTAAAAATATCGCCGACGTATTAGAGCTCACGGTGGAGAAGGCCTTGAAATTTTTCCGCAACATTCCCCAGATCAAAAGAAGACTAAAGACCTTAAATGATGTGGGGTTAGGGTATATCCATCTAGGACAGCCTGCCACCACCCTCTCCGGAGGTGAGGCACAAAGAGTAAAACTTTCCAAAGAACTTTCTAAGATAGGTACAGGCAAGACCTTATATATATTAGATGAGCCTACTACTGGCCTTCATTTTGCCGATATAGAGAAACTTCTGAATGTCTTAAATCGATTAGTGGACAAGGGAAATACTGTCCTTGTCATCGAACATAATCCTGATGTGATTAAAGTAGCCGATTATATCATTGATTTAGGCCCAGAAGGAGGAGAAGAGGGAGGAGAGCTGGTTGCCTCTGGCTCCCCGGAAGAAGTTAGCCAGAATCCCCGCTCTTACACGGGAGAGATACTGAAGAAAGTGCTGTCTTAATAGGAGGAGAAGAGAATGTCTGACAAGGGAAGTGAGGCTGAAGATAAGTTTAGCAAGAGTGAAGTTGATAAAATACTGAAAAAATATAAAAATGAGACTGGTTCCTTAATTGCTATCCTACAGGAAGTACAGGAGGCCTGTGGTTATTTGCCTCGAGAGATATTAATTTATATAAGCGAGGGAACGAGGGTGCCTTTGAGTAAAATCTACGGCATAGTTACCTTTTATGCTCAGTTTTCTTTGATTCCTCGGGGGAGGAATACTATCAAGATTTGTCAGGGAACAGCCTGCCATGTAAAGGGAGGGAAACGAGTACTGGCAAAGTTAGAAAGGGTATTAGGAATCAAAGCTGGTCAGACTTCCTCTGATTTGAAATTTACTCTGGAAATAGTGAGATGTCTGGGAACTTGTTTTTTAGCTCCGGCGATGATGATTAACTACGATTATTTTGGTAAACTTACTCCGGATAAGGTTGATAATATATTGGGGCAGTATTAGCATTATAGCGTGTAGCGTATAGCGTTTAGCGGATAGTAAAGATAGAAGACGAAAGGACAGAAAAACTCGATGGAGAAATTAGCTAGTGTTGAAGAACTGGAATCTTATCGAACCTCGATTTTAGCAAAAGAAGACTTAAAGAAAATTAGAGTACGAATTTGTATGACCGGATGTCGGGCCTACGGAGCAAAAAAGATTAAGAGCGCTTTAGAAGAAGAAATTAATAACCAGAGACTAGGGGATAAAGTAGAAGTTATCTCTACCGGCTGTCATGGTTTTTGTGCGCGGGCTCCAGTTATGGCCATTGATCCGGAGGATATATTTTATCAAGAGGTTTCTCCTCAAGATGTTCCCGAGATTGTCTCCAAGACTTTAAAAAAAGGAAAGGTGGTGGAGCGTCTTCTCTACCAGGATCTCCTAACAGGTAAAAGAATAGTTCATTCACGTAATATCCCCTTTTATAGAAAACAGACCAAAAATATCCTTCGTAACTGTGGAATGATAGATCCCACCAATATTTCTCACTATATTGCTCGTTATGGCTACGCAGCTTTAAGCAAGGTGCTTTCCATAGACAATCCAGAAGAGATAATCGAAATGGTGAAAAAATCAGGCCTTCGGGGACGGGGAGGAGCTGGATTTCCCACTGGTTTAAAGTGGAGTTTTGCCAGAGCCGCCCAAGGGAATCCCAAGTACTTTATCTGTAATGCTGACGAAGGTGATCCTGGTGCTTTTATGGATCGAGCTCTGCTAGAAGGTGATCCTCACAGCGTTCTCGAAGGAATGATTATCGCTGGCTACGCTATTGGAGCAAGAGAGGGTTATATTTATGTACGAGCAGAATATCCTATAGCCATAGAGCACCTAAAAATTGCTATCGAGCAAGCAAGGCAGTTAGGATTTCTGGGTAAGAATATCTTAGGCACTCTCCTTACCTTTGATATAAAAATCAAACAAGGGGCGGGAGCTTTTGTTTGTGGAGAAGAGACGGCTCTTATTGCTTCCATAGAGGGTAGGAGGGGCATGCCCCGACCTCGACCTCCTTTTCCTGCTCAGTCCGGCTTATGGGACAGACCCACCTGCATCAATAATGTAGAAACCTTAGCCAATGTTCCTTACATTATTCTTGAAGGAGCAGATGAATATGTGAAGATAGGGACAAAAGAAAGTAAAGGAACAAAAATATTCGCTCTTGCTGGCAAGATAAACAATACTGGTTTGATAGAAGTACCTATAGGGACGACTTTAAGAGAGGTCGTCTTTGATATTGGAGGTGGAGTCCCTAAGGGGAGAAAATTCAAAGCTGTCCAGATAGGTGGCCCTTCTGGAGGTTGTATACCGGAAAGGCATTTAGATTTACCTATTGACTATGATTCCCTGAAAGAAGCGGGAGCTATAATGGGTTCGGGTGGGATGGTGGTTATGGATGATAATACTTGTATGGTGGATATAGCCAGGTTCTTTTTGGAATTTGTCCAGGATGAATCCTGTGGGAAGTGCGTGCCCTGTCGTCTGGGAACCAAGCGAATGCTAGAAATACTAACCCGAATAACTCAGGGGGAAGGGAAGAAGGAGGATGTTAGGCATCTTGAAGAGCTGGCCAGAGTGATCAAAGATGCTTCTCTGTGCGGTTTGGGTCAGACTGCTCCTAATCCTGTTCTTTCCACTCTTCGCTATTTTTTAGATGAATACAGGGCTCACATAGAAGAAAAGTACTGTCCTGCCTGTAGTTGTGAGGAGCTATTTGTCTCTCCCTGTGAGCATGCTTGCCCTTTAGGTATAGATATTCCTGGCTACATCGAGCTAATTACACAAGAAAGATTCGAGGAAGCACTAGCTTTAATTGAGGAGAAAAATCCTTTCCCTGCTATTTGTGGGCGAGTGTGCCATCATCCTTGTGAGGCAAAATGCCGAAGGGGTGAGATAGATGAGCCCGTGGCCATCAATGCCTTAAAAAGATTCCTCAGCGATTATGTTCCCAAAAAAAAGAAAATAACATCCCCTCCTTTGGTTAAAAGAGAGGAGAAGATAGCTGTCATTGGCTCTGGCCCGGCAGGACTTACCGCCGCCTATTACCTGGCTCGCTGGGGGTATGGGGTGACTATCTTTGAGGCTTTACCCTGGGCCGGTGGTATGTTAAGAGTGGGCATTCCTGATTATCGACTACCCAAAAAGATACTTGAGGAAGAAATCCTTACTACAGTGAAGAATCTAGGAATTGAGCTCAGGACTAATATTTGTGTGGGAGAGGACATCCTATTTGAAGAAATTTTTTCTTCAGGCTATAAAGCGGTATTTATTGCTACTGGAGCCCATAAGAGTCGAAAGTTAGGTATTTCTGGTGAAGAGCTAGAAGGTGTATTCTCTGGCTTGGGTTTCTTAAGAGGAGTAAATGCAGGAAAGGGGTTCAAACTGGGGAATAAAACAGTGGTCATCGGCGGGGGT
>DAOWIY010000050.1 GCA_030640665.1 Clostridia bacterium | reverse complement strand
GTTTCCTTATAGCTGTTAGCATCTTCTGATCAAACTCTTCCGAGGTAAGGCCTTTTTCTTCAATGAGGCGATGTATGTTTTTACCAGCATTAAGTTCTTCTTGTAGTTCTTCCGCAGTTATTTCCAGGATATCAGCTTTTATCTGGAGCATCTGAGTATATCCGTATCCTTTGCCCAATTCCGGTTTTTGTTCTTGCTTTCCTTCTCCCCGAGCATAAACGCTCATTCCATACCAGGCGACGATTCCGCTTATAAGGAAACCGGCAACCAGGGCCGCGATTATCTTCTTCTTAATCATCTTTCTTTCCTCCTTCTGTTATTTTTACTAAATTTTCTTTTTACTCTTCAATGAGTAATACATTTTCTGTAGTCAATTTATTTCAAAATGATTCGAGACTATTTAAATATCTTTCTCAGGTTTTTCTCTGTTGTTGGTATTGGGCAGAGTTTGGCCCGGGATAAATCCGAGATTGTAATTCTTTCTGTAATAATTGCCTTTTTAGGACATTCTTCCAGACACTCGCCGCAGAGAATGCATTCTGAGGAATCTATTCTGGGAGGTTTGCCGGTTATGGCTCCGGACTTGCATACTTTCTGACAAAGCAGGCAGTTAACGCAATTGGAATTGAACCTGATTTTAAAGATACTCAAGCGGGAAACTAAGGCCAGGAAAGCTCCCAGTGGGCAGAGATAACGGCAGAAAGGACGATATATTATCAGGGATAGGATAGCAAGAGCTATGCTAAGGCCAATGGATAGAGGAGTCCCACCCCAGGCAAATAATACCTTAAAGGGTATATAGCCCTGGAGAGTAACCTCGCCGGTAACTATGATTCTTACTAACAGATACCCCAATAAAACATATTTGACTTTGTTAAGATAACGATTCCAGGCAGGAGGAATTGTCAGAGAGATTTTTTTTAAGTGCAGTAGTTCTTGTAGGGCTCCAAAAGGGCAGACATAACCACAGAAAACTCTACCGGCAATAAGAGCCGAGATAAAGACTGTTAGAAACAGAAGCAGGTAGCCTGTTTGCCATTTTATAAATAGATTTTGTATGGCAGTAAGGGGACATAGGAATCCTCCTAAGTAGAATCCCAATGCCGCTACGGAAGCTATTAAAATGATTCTTCGATATTTACCAAGGGAATTTTTTATTATGATAGTAGCAGTTGCCATAAATACCAGAAGGAGGATGAGCTTAATTAGTTGGTCATGATTAAAGTAGGAGTTTTCTATGTTTTGTTGAGTAGTCGGTAGATTGAAGTTCTTTTCGATTTCAGAAGAGCCAAATTTATCTCCCGAGCCAAAATCCGCGCCATAAACGGGCAGGTTTGTAAATAAAAGGCTGGCCAGCAGGGTTAGGATCGTTATTCCAGCCAGGAGACTCTCTCTTTTTCTTCTCATCTTTTGTCGCAGTACTTTCTGTAACGATAGGGATTTATTAGGAAATAATCTTCTATTTTTCATATTGGTCAAAGCGATAGAAAAAATCGCTGCTGACAACAAGGAGAGGAAGAGCTTTTCCTTCGAAAGTATAGTAATAAAGCTCTATTTCTTCTTCATATTCCACTAATTCCTGGGGAAGGAAGGGGAGTTTTACTTCTACCTTTCCTACTTTCAAGACATCGTTATTAAAAAAAGGCTGGGCAAAGGTATTTTCTATTTCAATCTTTGGCTGAAGCTCATAGGGGTATTCGCCCTTTAAGGCTAATTGCCAAACTCCCTCTTCCTTTTTTACTGTAATAGGTAGAACTGCTTCCTCATACCCTTCTTTGGAACAATCCCTGGAAATTTTGAAAAATCCTTCCCCAATAGAACTTAGAGATACCTGGAACCATTTTTCGTACAGTTGTGGGCCAATTTCTTGCCAGTCGGTCTCACCCATAATTTGAATACCCTTCCAGTCAAACTGATAGTCAAGAGGATCATCCATGGTGCAATTTTGGTGAGTTTTTTCTACTCGTACTCCTATTTCACCTACTGTTCCTATAGGGGCTTCTATTCGCTCATAGTTAAAAGTAAACTCACAGGCTAGAGATGGTAAAGAAACCATAACCATTGCCAGCAAACCGAGAACTAGAGAAAAAGTAATTAGCTTGACTCTCTTCTTCTTTGTCTTCATTTTTTTCCCTCCCTAAAGCAAAAATTTAATC